>USGZ01000239.1 GCA_900554265.1 uncultured Porphyromonadaceae bacterium | reverse complement strand
CTTGGCCTCGGTGATGCTCTCGACGCGCACGGACTCGCGCATACGTGCCCGAGAGGCAAGGATGTTGGCTATCCTGGCCAGCAGAATCCTGGGCTCGAATGGCTTGGGCATGAAAACGTCAACGCCGAGTTTGATGCTCTCGGTCTCAAGGTCGTTGCCGGACTTGGCCGTCAGCATGATTATTGGCACGGAGGCCAGACGCGGATTCTGTTTCAGCCGGCGCACCATTTCCAGGCCGGTCATCACGGGCATCATCTCGTCGGCGATTATTATGTCTGGTTCGAAGGAAGCGGCTATGGCCAGGCCGGCGCGCCCGTTGTCAGCCGTCAGGCAGTTGTATTCCTTGTCGAGCAGACTGCGCAGGAAGCGGCAGATCTGGGCGTTGTCCTCTACGATAAGGATTTTGCGGCGAGTATCGTTTTCGGGCGCAGTTTCGGCCGCGTTTAAGGCGGAGTTTGCGATGTCCTCAGTGGCGGGGAGGGTGACGATGAAGGATGTGCCCTGACCCTCGCGGCTGTAGAGTTCGACAGTGCCGTGCATCAGTTCGAGATATTTCTTGATCAGATATAGTCCGAGTCCGGTGCCTTCGTGGAGTTCGGCCTGCGAGGGGGCGCGGAACATGCGCTGGAACACCAGCGGCTGGTCGGCCTCGGAAATGCCGACGCCCGAGTCGGACACGATGATATGCACCTTCCCGTCGGCTGTGTGTATTCCCAGCGAGATGGTGGCGCTGTCTGGCGAGTACTTGCAGGCATTGGAGAGAAGATTGGTCACCACGGACTCGAATTTGACGGCATCCGCCTCGACCATGATGGCGGGGCAGTCGGAGTGGAACACGAAATGTTTCTGCGGATTGTTCTCGCGGAAGGTGTCGAATACGTTGCGGCAGAACTCCACCGCGTCGAAGCGCGAGAGGATGAGCATGTCCTCGTCGGTATCCTTGATGGTCTGCAGTTCGATGGTCTTGTGAATCAGATTGTTGAGCCGTACGGCGTTCTGATAGACCCCGTCGAGCACCCGTCGGGTTTCCGTCTCGCCGGTTTTCTCGCGCAGGACGCTGACCGGTCCGAGAATCATCGACAGCGGCGTCTTGAGGTCATGGGATATGTCGCTGAGAAAGCTGAGTTTACGTTCGGCATTTTCGAGGGTCTTGCGTCTTTCCTCCTGGCGCATAATCCGCTCGTTGCGCCGGCGCATATACATTATGATAAGGGAGACGATGCCTCCGGCAAGAAGCACGTAGAGGCCGATGGCCCACCAGGACAGCGCCGCCGGCCGTCCGACCCGCAGACGGACAGCGGCAGGCGCGGCTGCTCCCCCTACGGGCTTGATGAGCACGCTGTAGTCACCCATGCGGAGGTCCGAGAGGCGGATGTTGTTGACACTCTCGGGCATCACTATCCAGCCTCCGGCAGTGTCTTCGGGAGCCTGGGCGATTTTGTACATGTATCTCTGCGCTATGCCCGGTGAGTACTGCAGGGAGCTGAAATAGAGGTTCACGGCTCCGCCGTAGGGTAGTTCGAGACCTTCGTTGCCGTCTATTGCGCGCGAAAGGTCCGGAGTGCCGTCGCCGCGGTCGGCGAACACCAGACTGATGCTGTTGTGGTCAGGGAGCTCGCCGAGATTCTGCGGTTCTACTTCGATGATTTCGTCGCTGCCTCCCAGGACGACCCGGCCTGTTGCGCGGTCGTCGTAGATTGCGGTATATTCCTTTTGCGGCAGGGGAAGGAGGCTGGCCCGGAGAGTCTCGCCGTCGACGCGCCATACGTTGCTCATCGTCGAGATCCATACGTCGTCGCCGACCGCCCCGATTGCCAGCACGTTCTCGTCGCTGAGAGTCGGCGGAAAAGTCAGGGTCCTGGAAGAGCCGTCGGGCCCGAACACCACTGCGCCACCTTCGACGGCGCACCATATCCTGTCTCTGGAGTCGCGTACCAGCTCTACCGGGTCCTTGCCGCTGATTGCGCGGACATCGTAGCGGGTTATAGTGCCGGTGGCAAGGTCGAGGCGGCATATGTTGCCGTCGCGGAACATGAGCACCCATATGTGGCCGCGGTGGTCGTTGATAATATTGTTGACATACGAGTTGGGCAGGGCGGGGGACCCGTCGGCGGTCCTGGTCTCGTGGTTGAGGGATATGTCGGCCGTCAGAGTGTCGCCCGGCCCGTCGAGACGCGATTTGGCGATGCGGTGGACGCCTCCGAGGAATCCTCCGAACCATAGGTCGTCGCCGTTCTCGTCGATGGTATAGACCCAGTTTGAGTTGTAGTGTCCGGCACTGTCGGTAAGGTGAAAAACCTCGAAGCTGCCGCGGGGATCGAAACGGTTGATGCCGGCATCTGTGGCGAACCACATCCTGCCGCCGGCGTCCTCGCGGATAGCGCGGACGCGGTTGTGCGATAGTGTCCCGGCCTGTCCGTGGCCGTTGCGGTACCACTCGGGTCTGCCGTCCGAGCGCAGGCGTATGAGTCCGTTGGTACCCCCGAGCCAGAGCTCGCCGCGGCTGTCGCGGTAGATGCCGTGAATCTCGTTGCCCTCGCCGGAGTGGACGATGTCCGAGAGCTTTATCTCGCGGATGGCTCCGGTGCTGGCGGCGATGGAGAAACCGCGTTCATGGCCGGCGAGGATATTGTTGTGGCGGTCGGTACCTACGCACCATATTTCGTTGTTGGCCAGCGATTCGGGACGGCGTGAGTCGTGTAGATAGTGCTTGGAGTCTGAGCCGTAGCCTTCGTAGAGCCCTGCGTCGGTACCGGCGATGAGCCTGCGGTCGCGGTCCTGGGCGAGGGATTTCACGTTGATGCCCGTGAAGTCGTCTATCGCCGTCCAGGTGTCGCTTACGGGGGAATAGAGGTAAAGGCCTCCTTCGCCGCCTATGTAGATGCCCTCGCCGCCGGCATCTTCGAGCATGGTGTTGGCGAAGAAATGGTCTACGGCGGGCATGCGTCCGCCGGTGCCTACGGGCGTGAACCGGCGCTCCGCCGGATTCCACCGTGCCACGCCGGAATAGGTGCCTGCGTAGAGCACGCCGCGGCTGTCGCGGAGCAGCGAGTAGACGGACTTGTGGGGCAGTCCGGCCGATACGTTGTTCAGGGCACCGGTGCGAAGGTCGAGGCGGTATAGACTGTCGAGGCTGCCGATCCACATGACGTCGTCGTCTCTGAGCAGGGAGCGGATTTCCTTGGGGGCGCCGATGGGCGCCTTATGGAATTCGCCGGTGGAGAATTCATAGATGTTGAGTCCGTCGTTGGAGCCGCAGTAGAGGCGGTCGCCGTCCTCGAGGATGGAATATATCTGTCGGCCGGTGGTGTTGCCGTCGTTGATGGTGTGGACGGTGACGCCGTCGTATAGTTTGAGCCCGTGGTTTGTGCCGAGCCAGAGCAGTCCGCGGCTGTCCGTGTACATGCTGAACACGGTCAGTCGGCGCGCGCCGTCGGCGTTGACGTTCTTCCAGGTCAGGCCCGGCTGGGGCAGTAGGGCCGTGGCCGCGGACACGGCGGG
>USGZ01000238.1 GCA_900554265.1 uncultured Porphyromonadaceae bacterium | reverse complement strand
GCCGCCGTCGACCTACCACACCGCCCGCGCCCGCGACATCGAGATTATCGACGCCACATGCCCCGTGGTCCTCAAGCTTCAGCAGCGCATCAAGGCCCGCTACGACCTCGAAGGACCCGATGGCGGTCAGATAGTGATCTACGGCAAGCGCGGCCACGCCGAGGTCAACGGCCTGGTAGGGCAGACCGACGGCCATGCCATCGTGGTAGAGGACATCGAGGGCCTGGACCGCATAGACTTCGGCCGCGACATATATCTCTATTCGCAGACCACCAAAAGCCTCGAGGGCTTCCGCGCCGTAATCGCCGAAATAGAGCGCCGCAAGCAGCCCGGGGTGCATTTCGAGTTCACGGACTCCATCTGCCGCCAGGTGGCAAACCGCTCCGAGCACCTGCGCCGTTTCGCCGCGGGAAAGGACATTGTCCTCTTCGTGGCCGGCACCAAGAGCAGCAACGGCAAGGTCCTCTACGGGCATTGCCACGAGGTCAATCCCCGGACCTACCTTATAGCCAACGAGGACGGCGTGGACCCCTCGTGGTTCGACGGAGCAGACACCGTAGGCATCTGCGGAGCAACTTCGACCCCGCGCTGGCTCATGGAGCGCGTGCGCGACGCCGTGGCCGCCATACTTCCCCGCGAGAATGAATGACTTCATCGCCATAGACGTCGAGACCGCCAACCGCTACCCGAGCAGCATATGCGCAATCGGGGCGGTTAAGGTACGCGGCGGCCTTATAGTGGAGACACGTTACTCGCTGGTCAACCCCGAGCCTGACTGGTACTCGCGCTTCTGTACCGCCGTCCACGGCCTTACGGACGCGGACACATGGAACGCACCCTCATTCGGAACTGTCTGGAAGGACTGGAGCGACTGGATGGAAGGCCTGCCGCTGGTGGCCCACAACGCGCGTTTCGACGCCGGATGCATAGCCGCCGCCTGCCGCGTCTACGGACTCGAGCCGCCCGAGCAACCCTTCCTTTGTACTCTCCAGGCCGCGCGTAAGAGCATACCCCGCGGTATGCTGGCATCCAAGAGCCTCGACAGCCTCTGCGATTTCTTCGGCGTGACCCTCTCCAACCATCACTGCGCCAAGGACGATGCCGAGGCCTGCGCCAAACTTGCCGTGATATTGCTGTGAAAAAGATATTTGCCATACTCGCCCTGACCCTGACGCTGGCGGCCTGCTCCCGCACCGCCGACGGTTGCACCGAGGCCGATCTCCGCGCCAGCCGCAATGCCGGAGTCCGCGACGCAATGCATGCAGTGGAGGCCGAAGACCTCTTCCGCCGAGAGGGGGCCATACTGGCCATCCGCGGCCGTGAGACAGAGCTGCGCGAGGCCGGATTCGGCTCCGCCGCCGACGCCTACGTCGAGGCTGCCGAGGAAGTGCTGGTTGAGAGGGGCATCCTTCCCGCCGATTCAATAGCTCCGGTATCAGAACAATGAGCACGCACTATGCTTCCATAATCCTGCCTCTTCCCGTAGCCGGCCCGTTCACCTACCGCATCCCCGCGGAGATGGGGGACTCGGTCGCCATAGGCTCGCGGGTAATCGTTCAGTTCGGCCCCAAGCGCTTCTATACCGGCGTGGTCGAAGGGCTGACTACCATAGCGCCCCCGCCTACGGTCATGGTCAAGGACATCACCATGCCCCTGGACGCCAAGCCGATTGTCCGCGGTCCGCAGATACGCTTCTGGCAATGGATGGCCGACTACTACCTCTGCACTGTAGGCGAGGTGTTCAAGGCCGCGCTGCCGGCGGGACTTAAGGTCGAGAGCGAGACGCAGGTTGCTGTCGTCGACGATATGCTCGCCGACGATGATGCGGCCTCCCTTTCCGACGGCGACTGGGAAATCCTCGAAACCGTCCGCGCCAAGGGCCATATCAGCGTCCACGACCTCGAGAAGACCCTCCAGGGCGACGCCGAGGCCCGCGTGACTTCGCTCATCGACCGCGGATTCCTGTCGGTCAACGAGAAACTGGTGGAGCGCTACCGGGCAATACGCAAGGCTTATGTGCGCCTGACCCTCGAGCGGGGCAACAACGAGGCGGCGGAGGCGGCCTTCGAGACCGTGAAACGCAGCCGCAAGCAGGAGGACGCCCTGGTGGCCCTGATGGCAATGACTGAATACAACCGCCCGGGAGCGCCCGACGTCGAAGTGCCCCTCGACGTGCTGGCCGAACGCGCCGGAGTAGACCGCGCCACAGTCAAGGCCCTGGAAAAGAAGGGCCTCTGCACTCTTTACTGGAAGGACATATCGCGCTTCAGCTACAACGGACCCGGCGGCGGCGAGCTGCCGACCCTCTCGCAGGCGCAGACTGCCGCCCTCAACGGCATCCACGCCGGCTTCCGCGACAAGGACATAGTCCTCCTCCACGGCATAACCTCTTCGGGCAAGACCGAGATATACATCCATCTGATAGATTTCGTGCTGCGCCAGGGCCGCCAGGCGCTGATGCTCGTCCCCGAAATAGCGCTCACCACTCAGCTCACCGAGCGCCTTCAGCGCGTGTTCGGTCCCAAGGTGCTCATCTACCATTCCAAGTTCACGGACGCCGAGCGCGTCGAGCTATGGCGCCGCCTGCTGAATACCGACGGACCCGTAGTGGTCCTCGGCGCCCGCTCCGCCGTGTTCCTGCCCTTCGGCGACCTGGGGCTGGTGATTGTCGACGAGGAGCACGAGGCAAGCTACAAGCAGTACGACCCCGCGCCGCGATACAACGGCCGCGACGCCGCCTCGGTCCTGGCGCGCATGCATGGCGCCAAGACCCTTTTCGCCAGCGCCACCCCGACCGTCGAGACCTACTACAAGGCCACCACGGGCAAGTTCGGCCTCGTGAGCCTCACCGAACGCTACGGGGGCGTGGAGCTGCCCCCGGTGGAGCTGGTCGACATGCGCGCCGAGAGCGGAGGCGCGGTGTTCTCGGGCCGGCTGCTGGCCGAGACGCGCGCGGCCGTCGATAAGGGGCGACAGGCCATATTCTTTCTCAACCGCCGCGGATTCGCCCCGGTGGCCCGTTGCCGCGTGTGCGGGTTCACATCGAAGTGCGACCACTGCGACGTGTCGCTGACATACCACAAGCGCTTCGGGCGCATGCAGTGCCATTACTGCGGCTGCGAGTACCCGGTACCGAAAGTGTGCCCCAACTGCGAGGAGCCGGAAATGGAAATCGCCGGCTACGGCACCGAGCGCCTCGAGGACGAACTCGCGGCCAACTTCGAGGACCGGCGCATCCTGCGCATGGACCTGGACACCACGCGCAACAAGGACGGCTACAGCAAGATTATCGACGAGTTCTCCTCCGGCAAGGCCGACATCCTGGTAGGCACGCAGATGGTGACCAAGGGCCTCGACTTCGGAGGCGTTCAGGTCGTCGGTGTGGTCAACGCCGACTCGCTCATCAATTTCCCCGACTTCCGCAGCGCCGAGCGGGCATTCAACATGATAGAGCAGGTGGCCGGACGCGCCGGGCGCCGCGACGGTCAGGGCAAGGTAATTGTCCAGACGC
>USGZ01000237.1 GCA_900554265.1 uncultured Porphyromonadaceae bacterium | reverse complement strand
GTCGACACCGTCATGACACCCCGCGACTCCCTCCTCTACACCAAGAGCTTCCTGCGCACCGGCTTCATGAGCATGGACCCGACAACCGGCTTCGTCAAGGCCTATGTCGGAGGGCCCGACTTCCGCTTCTTCCAGTATGACATGGTATCTACCGGACGGCGCCAGGTAGGCTCGACAATCAAGCCCTTCCTCTATACCTACGCCTTCGAGACCGACTTCACGCCCTGCTCGATGATGCTCAACGAGCAGCCGACCCTCTACGACGAGAACGGCCGCATCTGGCAGCCCCGCAATGCCGGGCACGCCCGCATCGGCGAGATGGTCGACCTCCGCTGGGCTCTCACCAACTCGAACAACTGGATATCGGCCCGCATCATGGACCGGCTCAGCCCCGCCGAACTCGTCAAGCGCATGCATTCCTACGGAATCACCAACCGGCTGCCGGCCGTGAAGAGTCTCGCCCTTGGTCCCTGCGAAGTATCGGTAAAGGAAATGGTTACGGCCTACAGCGCCTTCGCCAACAACGGCATGCGCTCCGACCCCGTCTACGTCACTGCCATAGCCGACGCAAACGGCAACATAATCAGCAACTTCGCCCCCTCGCAGACAGAAGTGATAACCCAGAAAGGCTACAACCGCATCCTCTCCGTGCTGCTCAACGTCGTAGACTCCGGCACCGGCAACCGCCTGCGCCGTCCGCCCTACAGCATCACCGCCCAGACCGGCGGCAAGACCGGCACCACCAACGACAACGCCGACGGCTGGTTCATGGCGTTCACTCCCGACCTCGTCAGCGGCACCTGGGTAGGCGGCGAGGACCGCTACATCCACTTCAACAACATGGCCCAGGGGCAGGGCGCCTCGATGGCCCTGCCGATTTACGGCAAGTACATCTCCAAAGTCTACGCCGACCCGACGCTGCCCTACTCGCAGGAAACGCGCTTCACCCTCCCCGACCCCGAAAGCCTCTGCGCCGGCACCGCCGAGGTCGAAGAACCCGCCGAAGTCGTCGACGAAGCCATCTCCGGCGCCTTCGACTAATTTCGACCCCCTCTACGGTCATCCCGATTTAATTCATTATAATTATTTTCGTCATTGCCGCCTTTATTTCCCCTGTCGGTATTAATGGTAGGAAAGTCTGTAAAAGCGTGATAACCATACGGGGAAAAACAGTACTTTTGCATCCGGATAATCAACGGAACGGCAAATGTAAAGAATAAAGGAAGTAATCATGGCTCAGACGCTCGCATGCCTCGGCACTGAAGCCTACGCCGACTTTCCGGCCCATGCGATCTGCCTTGGCGGACACTGCTCTTTCACATTCAACGGCCGGGACTTCGAGCTGACGCCCGGTCCGTGCATCCGTGGAGTTCCGGACTTCCGTTGATTACAAGTACTTTCATTCTTACTACCCTGCAATTAGTTAAGTTTGCGGCAAATTTATAAAATTCATAACAATATTACGTCCTTAAAAGTGCGGAGTTTATTGCCTGCATTTCGGGTTCATCGAATCTGCAGGAAATCGCCAGGCGAGAATCTGGCGAGAATCTGCGGCGGAATATTTGCAGGGGTGAGGCGGATTGGCTAAATTTGCAGAGTATGGCGCAGAATCTACTCGGCATAGTCATCCCGGTTTATAACCGCGCGGAAATCGTGGGGCGGACGCTCGCGAGCATAGCCTTGCAGACGGCCCGCGGGTTCGACTGCGTGCTCGTAGACAACGGAAGTACCGACGGTTCGCCGGATGTGCTGCGCCGCTGGGCCGCGGAAAACGCCACGGAAGCGAGGCCCGTCAAGGTTATCAGCGAAGCTGCACGCGGAGCTGCCGCCGCCCGCAATGCCGGACTTCGCGAACTACGGACTCCCTGGGTGCTATTCTTTGATTCGGACGACACGATGCGTCCCGAGCATATCCAGCGGGTGCTCGACGGCATCGCCGCCAATCCGCAGGCGGATATTCTGGGGTGGGACACGATGCATAGTATCCTTGGAATCAGGCCCTTCAAAACGGAGCATGCCCAGTGGTTCAATCTGATTGAAGGAATTTTCGCCACACAGCGCTGGGCCGCGCGAACCGAGTTTGTCAGCAAGGCCGGCGGCTGGAATGCGGAGGTTGGCCTGTGGGACGACATCGAGCTGGGCGCGAGGATGTTGGCTAAGAATCCGAACGTAGTGCGCCTCGAAGGCGAACCGACAGTAGATATTTATCTACAGCCGGATTCCATCAGCACTAATTCCGAGGGCGATTATCTCGAACGTATGGAACCCGCTCTGCGGAGCATCGAAAAATACCTGCCGCCCGACGGCAGACTGTGGTGCGACTGCAAGCGCGCCATCTCCATCGGCGACACCATGCACGGCGCCTCGCCGGAGGTAAAGGCCAGATGCCGCGAAAAACTCGCGGAAATTCTCGGACATACGGAGAAGCGTTCCTATCGTCTGCTGCTCAAGGCCTTGTGCCGCTTCAAAGCTTTGGGAGGCCGCGGTCAGAACCATATACTCAAACGCATATTGCTATAGCCGTGGAAAGGAAGAAGCGCATCCTCGTCTCCTGTCTGGGAGTATTCGACGCCGGCGGCATCGACTCGGCCTTGGTGAACCTGCTCAACGAGGTTCACGACCGCTACGACGTGACCCTTTACGTGGCCAGCCAGTACGTGAGCTCAAATTTCTCGATTCCTGAGGATGTAAAAATACTGAGGGGAAGCGATTACATCCACGATATCGGCGTTATCCGCAAATGGCAGCGCGAACAAAGCCTTCCGCGCAAGATTCTTCGCAATATCCGGCGCATTCTCAGGACCTATGTCTTCAAGTCGTTGGTAATCGAACGGGCGCTCGACCGCCTGGAAGTTGAGGGCGACTACGATGTCGCGATTGCCTTCGCCGATTATCCCTACGACGAAAAGAATAAGAAAATATTTGATTTCCATATAGTTGAGGACCTCGTACACGCGGACCGCAAGATAGCGTGGATGCACAATAATCCGGAGAAATTCGGCTGGACTGCGGAGCTTTGCGAGGCCCGGCTGAGCGGTTTCGATGCCATTGTGAGCGTAAGCGAAGCCAACCGCGAGCTGCTCGGTAAAATATGTCCGAAGTTAAGGCCGAAGTTGCGGGTCGTGCTCAACACCTACGACATCGACGGCATCCTGCGCAAGGGCGCCGAGAACATCACGTGCTTCAAAAAGGAAGCGAAATTGAAACTGACGACTATCTCCCGCGCAGTGCTGGACTGCAAGCGCCTTGACAGGATTGTAGAGGTCTGCTCGCGTCTGAAAGCCGACGGACTCGTAGGGCTTGAATGGAAGGTTGTCGGTGGCGGCGATGACCTGGAAACCCTGCGCGCCATGGCCCGGAAGGCCGGAGTCGACGGGTTCCTGCATTTCGTCGGCTGGACCGCCAATCCCTTCCCATATATGAAGCAGGCCGACGCCTTGGTGCTCTGCTCGGAGTACGAGGCCTTCGGGATGGTGCTGAGGGAAGCGCAGATTCTGGGCACACCTGTATTCGCGACCGACTACCCAGCCGCCGCC
>USGZ01000236.1 GCA_900554265.1 uncultured Porphyromonadaceae bacterium | reverse complement strand
GGCGTAATCGAGGAGTTCTCCGGCAAACTCCTCGTCCAGCAGGAACCCGACGCATCCTCCTTCCCCAACGGCGGCATCCGCAATACCTTCGAGGCCCGCGGCTACTCCGCATGGGACATCTCCTCGCCCGCCTTCATCCTCGGCACAACCCTCTGCATCCCGACAATCTTCATATCCTATACCGGCGAAAGCCTGGACTACAAGACTCCTCTTCTGCGAGCCCTCAATGCCGTCGACCGTTCCGCCGCAGCTGTGGCCCGCTATTTCGACCCGCGTGTCAAGCACGTGCGCAGCTACCTGGGCTGGGAGCAGGAATATTTCCTGGTAGACGAGAGCCTCTACAGCGCCCGTCCCGACCTGGTTATGACCGGCCGCACGCTTCTGGGCCATGAAAGCCCCAAGAACCAGCAGCTCGAGGACCATTACTTCGGCGCCATCCCCTCGCGTGTCGAAGCCTTCATGCTCGACCTCGAAATCTGCTGTCACCGTCTCGGTATTCCCGTCAAGACACGCCATAACGAGGTGGCGCCCAATCAGTTCGAATGCGCGCCCATCTTCGAGGAGACCAACCTCGCCAACGACCACAACCTGCTGCTGATGTCGGTTATGACGGAAGTAGCACGCCGTCACAATTTCCGCGTCCTCTTCCACGAGAAACCCTTCAAGGGCATCAACGGTTCGGGCAAGCACAACAACTGGAGTCTTGGCACCGACACCGGTTCGATGCTCTTCTCGCCGGGCAAATCCTCCCGTGAGAATCTCCAGTTCATCACCTTCGTGGTTAACGTAATGGCTGCCGTCAACCGCTTCAACGGCCTGCTCAAGGCCTCCATCATGAGCGCCACCAACGCCCACCGTCTCGGCGCCAACGAGGCACCGCCAGCCATCATCTCCATCTTCACCGGCAGCCAGCTCAGCAAGATTCTCGACAAGCTCGAGAATAGCTCCGAGGCCGACCTTACCAGTCTCGCCGGAAAGAGCCAGTACTCCCTCGGTCTGGCCCAGATTCCCGAAATCCTGATTGACAACACGGACCGCAACCGCACCTCGCCCTTCGCCTTCACCGGCAACCGTTTCGAGTTCCGCGCCGTAGGTTCGTCGGCCAACTGCGCCTCGGCCATGATCGCCCTCAACGCCGCCGTAGCCGACCAGCTCGCCCGATTCAAGGAGGATGTTGACGCCCGCATAGCAGCAGGCATGGAGCAGGACGAGGCGATTCTTACCGAAGTGCGCCGCCTGGTTCTCGAAAGCAAGAACATCCACTTCGACGGCAACGGATATTCGGACGAGTGGAAGGCCGAGGCCGCCCGCCGCGGTCTGGACTGCGAGACGTCCGCACCTCTGATTTTCGACGCCTATCTCGCTCCAGAGGCCGTCGGGATGTTCGGTCGCACAGGCGTGTTCACTCCCGTCGAGCTCCAGGCCCGCAACGAGGTCAAGTGGGAGATGTACACCAAGAAAATCCAGATCGAGGCCCGTGTGCTCGGCGACCTGGCCCTGAACCATATCGTGCCTGTCGCCCGCCGCTACCAGTCCTCGCTGGTGGACAACGTGGTCAAGCTGCGCAGCCTATACGGCAACCGCGCCGACGAGCTTACCGCCGGCGAGCTGGAGGTAGTCGAGAGCATCGCCCACCATGTGGCCGTCATCACCCGCGTCACCGGCGAGATGGTCAGCGCCCGCAAGAAGGCCAACGCCATCGCCTCCGAGCGCGAGAAAGCCATCGCCTACCACGACACCGTCGCTCCGGCAATGGACACTATCCGCTATCATATCGACAAACTCGAGCTGCTGATCGACAACGAGATGTGGCCCCTACCCAAGTATAGAGAACTACTTTTCATTCGCTGATGGAACCTCTCAAGCACGAGTGCGGCATCGCAATGATCCGCCTCCTCAAGCCTCTGAGCTATTTCAAGAAAAAGTACGGAACATACTCCTACGCCCTCGACCGCCTCTACCTGCTGATGGAAAAGCAGCACAACCGCGGCCAGGAAGCCGCCGGCGTGGGCGTGGTCAAGCTGTGCGCGCAGCCCGGTCATGAATACGTTTACCGCGAGCGTGCCTTAGGCACCGGTGCCATCGACGAAATCTTCGGGCAGATAGGCAGGCAGATTCCCGCCGGATTCCAGAATATGGACCCGGAGGCAGTGGCGCGGGAAATCCCGTTTCTCGGTGAAATCTATATGGGCCATCTGCGCTACAGCACCACCGGCCGCTCAGGCATCCAGTACACGCACCCCTTCCTGCGCCGCAACAACTGGCGCAGCCGCGCCCTGATGCTCTGCGGCAACTTCAATATGACGAATGTCGAACGGATTTTCCAGGAAGTCGTGGCCACAGGCCAGCATCCGCGCATGAGCGGCGACACCGTGCTGCTGCTCGAGCAGATAGGCAATGCCCTCGACAAGGAGAATCACCGCCTCTACCGCAAGTACCGCGACACGCTCCAGGACCCTGCCCTGGCCCGCCGAATCGAGGAGGAACTCGACCTGGGCGCCGTGCTCGAAAACGCCGCTCCCGTCTGGGACGGCGGCTACGCCATGTGCGGTGTGACCGGCAGCGGCAGCAGCTTCGTGCTCCGCGACGCCAACGGCATCCGTCCCGCCTTCTATTATATCAACGACGAAATCGCCGTGGTCGCCTCCGAGCGGCCCGTGATTCAGACCGTGTTCAATGTGCCCGCCGCCGAGGTCCACGAGCTAATGCCCGGCATGGCCCTGCTTATCGACAGCAACGCCCGCACCGAGCTGCGGCGCATCCTTCCCGAGGGCCGCAACTGCCGCTGCTCCTTCGAGCGCATCTATTTCTCCCGCGGTAGCGACGCCGACATCTACCGCGAGCGTAAAGCCTTGGGCGCCAATATTGTAGGCGAGTTGCTCGATATGCTCAACGGCGATCTGGACAATACCATATTCTCCTTCATTCCCAACACGGCTGAAGTGGCCTACAACGGTATGATAGAGGAACTTACGCGCCGACTGGACATCCGCCGCAGGGACGAGATTCTCGCCCTTACTCAGAGCGGCGAGCTCACCGAAGAAAAGCTTTCGGAAATCCTGCGCCGCAAGGTGCGCTCGGAGAAGTTGGCCATCAAGGACATAAAGCTGCGCACCTTCATAGCCGAGGGGTCGAGCCGCAACGACCTGGCCGGCCATGTCTACGACGTCACCTACGGCTGCGTGCGCACAGGAAAGGATACCGTGGTCGTTATCGACGACAGCATCGTCCGCGGCACCACGCTGCGCCAGAGCATCCTGCGCATCCTCGGACGCCTGAAACCCAAGCGTATAATCGTGGTTTCCTCGTCGCCCCAGGTGCGCTATCCGGACTACTACGGCATCGACCTGCCCGACTTGCAGGAGCTGGCGGCCTTCCGCGCCGTAATCGACTTGCTGCTGGAGGACGGCAAGCGAGAGCTTATTGACGAAGTCTACCGCGACGCCAAGGCCAATCTCGAACTGCCGGATGACCGGCAGCGCAATGCCGTATGTCGCCTCTACGAAGAGTATCCGTACAATACAGTTTCCGACCGCA
>USGZ01000235.1 GCA_900554265.1 uncultured Porphyromonadaceae bacterium | reverse complement strand
ACCTGCTGGCGGCGATGGTCGGCAGCTGGGGCAGCGGGCGCCCCGCCATCTGGGTGCGCCGCCATCTGCTGAGCCCGCTGATGCTCTGGATCTACATCGGCCTCTTCTTCGCCTGGTGGATTATCCGCAACATCCTCGGCATCTGAAATGCCGACGGCTCTAACAAATTCGACCTTCGCCGCGTTCTAATGGTATATGGAAAAGAAGAAATTAGTGATAATCGGCGGAGGGTTCGCGGGACTGAACGTTGCCAAGAACGTCGACAAGGACAAATTCGACGTCGTTCTTGTCGACCGCAACAACTATCATAGCTTTCCTCCACTGTTCTACCAGGTTGCCTCGTCCGGCCTGGAACCGTCCAATATCGCCTTTCCGCTGCGGCGCGAGCTCAACCGACGCTGCTACCGCGGCTGCCGCTACGAGATGGGGCAGGTGAAGAGCATAGACGTTGCCGAAAAGAAGGTAGTCACCCAGTTCGGGAAGATTCCCTACGACACCCTGGTGATTGCCGCCGGCACTTCGAACAATTTCTTCAACATCCCGGACCTGCACAAGCACGTCTATACGCTGAAGAGCATCTCCGAGGCCATACGCTGCTGCAACGAGATTCTGGACCGCCTCGAGCGCGCCAGCCTCTGCAAGGACCGCCGCGAGCGCGCCCGGCTGCTGACCTTCGTTGTTGTCGGCGCAGGCCCGACTGGCGTGGAAATTGCCGGAGCACTCGGCGAAATGAAACGCTTCGTCCTCAAGCGCGAGTATCCCGGCATCAGCCCGGACGAACTGCGGGTCCTGCTGGTTGAGGGCTCCGACCGGGTGCTGCGGACAATGAGCCCGCAGAGCAGCGCCAACGCCCTTACGGCCCTTAAGCAGCTTATGGTCGAGGTTCATCTGAACACCTCGATGAAAAGCTACGAGAACGATACGGTGACTTTCGCGGACGGCATGGAAATCGAGACCGATACCGTAATCTGGACCGCCGGCGTGCGCGGAGTCGACATCGAGCTTACAGGCACGGACGTCAAGGCATCCTTCGGCGGCCGCTTCGAAGTCGACGAATACAATGCCGTGAAGGGTCTCGACGACGTCTACGCCATCGGCGACATAGCTCTGGAGCTGACTGACGAATACCCCAAGGGACACCCGCAGGTTGCCCAGGTGGCGATACAGCAGGGTCAGCTGCTGGCCCGCAACCTCAGCCGTCCTGACCGCCGCAAGCCCTTCCGCTACAAGGACAAAGGATCTATGGCCACAATCGGACGCAACCGCGCCGTCGTCGACATGGGCCGCATACACCTCAAGGGCCGCATCGCATGGCTTGCGTGGATGTTTGTCCACCTGCTCAGCCTCTTAGGCATGCGCAACAAGACCGTGGTGCTCATCAACTGGACCTGGAGCTACTTCACCTTCTCTTCGGGCCTGCGCCTGCTCGTGAAGCCGGAGAAGTACCCGCTCCGCAAATCATGGACCGAAGACTGACATGAGCCGCATAAAGCAATTCCGCGAAATATTCGCAACTTCCTTCAAGGACCCGGCGCGCTGGGTCGACTGGTTCTTCGCCAATGTCGCCACCGACGACGACCGCGTCTTCATCCAGCACGACGGGAGCCGCCCCGCCAGCGCGCTCTACGTCCAGGACTATGATTTCGCCTATGCCAGAAGGGCGCTCCCGTCGGCCTACATCAGCTGCGTCGCCACGCGCCCGGAATTCCGCGGCAAGGGACTGGCGTCACAACTTATGGTAAAGACTCTCAGGGAGCTGCGCGAAAAAGGCTATGCCTTCGCAGAATTGATTCCGCAGACCGACGCCCTCTATTTCTTCTATGCCCATACCGGTTTCTCCGGCTGCGTCTACCGCGCCGAGGAGCGCTACTCGGCCGTACATCCCTTCGCCTCGGAAGGCTGCAGGACTATCGGGGGAGACTATGCGCTGTTGCATCGGCTGGAGGAGGAATCAGGCTGGGGCGTGCGCCACTCGGAGGAGGATTTCCGCAACGTACTCGCGGACCTGGACATGGAGCCTGGGCACCAGACCATAGCCACCGAGGCTCCGGACGGCTCCCGGGCCATGCTTTTCGCGAGTCTGGAGAATACGGGAAAGGATTCCACCGTCCTGGTTCGCAGCCTGCTCGCGGAATCGCAGCAGGCCGCCGACGCGGCGCTGGCCGAACTCCGGAAAACCGTAGGCGAACGTCCTATGACCGTGCTGCGCCCTGCCTCCGACGAGCCCCGCGCACGCCTGCGCGCCGCAGGCATGGTGAGAATCACCGACCCGCTGCGCGTTCTCGGCGCCCTCGCGGACGCGCACAGGGACCTCCGCTACACAATTCGCCTGACCGACAGGCAGATTCCCGAGAACAGCGGAATATATGCCTTGCGCGACGGTATCTGCGCTCTCGATGCCGGTTTCGGAGGCAAAGCCGACCTGGAGGTCGACGTACGCACCCTGACTGCCATACTTTTCAGCCCGCACGATACCGGCGCCATCTTCTCCTTGCCTACGCGCCGCCCCTACATGGCCCTGATGCTCGACTGAGTGCGTTTGTGCGTTCGGGGATTTTTCGCTAATTTAGCCGCTGAAAAACGCAGACATCATGATTCGACATATACTGACAGCAATCCTCATCGCAGCCTCGGCCTTCGGCCTCGGCGCCACAGTCTACTCTCCCGAAGATATTCCCAACGTGCAGCTTACGGACTCCACGCAGTACGTTTCCAACCTCGACGGCATCCTGACGGCCGAGGCTGTCGGTGCCATCAACGACGTAATGCGCCGGATACGCCATACCACCACGGCCGAGGGCGTCGTGGTCGTGGTCGACGACATTGACGGCGATGACCCGGACACCTTCGCCACCGACCTGTTCGAGCTGTGGGGCATCGGCAAAGAGGACAAGGACAATGGCTTTCTCGTACTGATAGTCAAGAACCTGCGCCGCGCGACCATCCGTCCCGGCTACGGCATCGAAGGCGTGCTGCCGGACGTGACCTGCGCCACGATAATGCGCGACCGGGGCGTGCCCGAATTCCGGGAGGATAATTACAGCGCCGGCGCCACAGCGATTGCCGCGGCTATAGGCCAGGTGCTGATGCAGCCCGAAAACGCGGAGTACATCCGCAGCGGGCAGGCCGACGCGAATTCACGCGGCAATAAGGAGAACGATGATTTCTTCGCCGTCTATTTCATGATAGCGGGATGCGTCGGCGCCGTGATGCTGATAATGTTCCTCGTCGACGTTTTCGCCACACGCGGAAAGAGCCTGCAGCAACGCTACTCGAGTCTGGACAAGCTCAAGCCCGTATATCTGATTCTCACCTTTCTGGGGCTCGGGGTTCCGCTGGTGGCCACCATCCCTCTGCTGCTTACCATGCAGTACTGGCGCAACAGGCCGCGCCGCTGCCCCAGCTGCGGAACCAGAATGAAGAAACTCGACGAGGTGACGGACAATCTCTATCTCAATCCGGGCCAGAACATTGAGGAGGAACTCGGATCGGTGGACTACGACGTATGGCTCTGCCCCAAGTGCGGCGAACGCGATATCGAG
>USGZ01000234.1 GCA_900554265.1 uncultured Porphyromonadaceae bacterium | reverse complement strand
ACCAACGACCCTCTGATTAACAGTCAGATGCTCTAACCGACTGAGCTATTGAAGCGAAAAACGCGCCCCCTCCGGGGCTTTTGCGGTGCAAAGATACAACCAATTTGCGTAACTGCAAAATTTCCGGGGCATTTTTTGCAAAATTTTTGCTCAACGACCTCTCAAACGTCCATGAAAGGACCGCAAACTGCCCTTCGGGAATCTCTTTTTGCCGGCAAGGGCCCTCCTATCTACGCACGAGGGTGACGAAGCTGGCGGCGGGGTCGGTGTATGCCGGCTCGACGGCGGCGACGCGGTAGCGGTCCAGCGCCGGCGCCGGCAACCAGGTGTCCGCCTCCGGAGCTTCGGCATGGATTACCGTGAGGTGTAGCACGTCCGCCAGCGGGAGGGCGGCGCCGTAGATGGCCGCGCCGCCGATGATGTAGGGTTCGCCGGGGCCTTCGGCGGCCATGGCGAGTGCTTGTTCGAGCGAGGGCACGGTTTCGGCGCCGGGAGCGTTGTAGTCGGCCTGGCCGGTAATGACTATATTGCGGCGGCCGGGAAGGGCGCCGGGCAGGCTTTCCCAGGTCTTGCGGCCCATGACGAGGGTGTTTCCCAAGGTGAGGGACTTGAATCGGCGCAGGTCCGGGCGCAGGCGGTAGAGGAGGTCGCCGCGGTGGCCGATGGCGCCCTTGAGGTCGATGGCGACGATGAGATGTAGTGCCATTGTTTCAGACGGCCACGTCGGCCTTGATATGGGGGTGAGGAATATAGTCGACCAATTCAAAGTCCTCGTAATTGAAGTCGAGGATGCTTTCCTGGTCGCCGTGGATAATCATTCGGGGCAATGGGCGAGGTTCGCGCGTGAGCTGCAGGCGCGCCTGGTCGAGGTGGTTCGAGTAGAGGTGGGCGTCCCCAAGGGTATGGACGAAGTCGCCGGCGCGGAGACCGCAGACTTTGGCCATCATCATGAGCAGCAGGGCGTAGGAGGAGATGTTGAAGGGTACGCCCAGGAAGCAGTCGGCGCTGCGCTGGTAGAGCTGGAGGCTCAGGCGCCCGTCGGCAACGTAGAACTGGAAGAGCGCGTGGCAGGGAGCGAGGGCCATGTCGGGCAGCTGGGCCACGTTCCAGGCGCTGACGACGATGCGGCGGGAGTCCGGGTCGCGGCGGATGAGCTCCTGGGCCTGAGAAATCTGGTCGACGAAGCCGCCGCGGTAGTCGGGCCAGGAGCGCCACTGGGCGCCATAGACGGGGCCGAGGGAACCGTCGGGCCGCGCCCATTCGTTCCAGATTTTCACGCCGTGCTCCTGGAGGTAAGCAACGTTGGTATCTCCGCGCAGGAACCACAGCAGCTCGTAGATTATCGACTTGAGGTGCAGTTTCTTGGTGGTGACCAGCGGGAAGCCGTCCTCAAGGTTGAAGCGCATCTGGTAGCCGAATGTGCTCAGGGTACCGGTACCGGTGCGGTCGCCCTTGGCGACACCGGTGGTAAGAATATGATCGAGGAGTTCAAGATACTGTTTCATTGGAAGCTTTGTTTTTATCGGGCGCGGCGAAGGCCTCACGTGGGCCGTCGGTTGCCTGCATCATGGGCATTCCGAGGCGGTGGCGGCCCTGGCGGTAAGTGATTGCGTTGTTGGGACACACAGCCATGCAGTCAAAGCACACGACGCAACGTGAAGTGTCGACGGTATGGTCGATGAGATTGATGCATCCGGCCTTGCAGACGCGCTCGCACTCCCCGCAGTTTATACATTTGTCGGTGTCGATATCGGGATGGAATACCGCCGGGCGCGCCGCGACGCCCAGGAGCGTGCCGACGGGGCAGACGGTATTGCAGATTATGCGGCCGCGTCGCCAGGAGCACAGCACAATTCCGATGAATACCAGCGAGGCCACGGCAAAGGACGACAGGGTGAATACCGCCGCCTCGCCGCCACGGCCCAGGGGCCGGACGATGAAGTTCTCGACCATGCGGGCATACTCGGTATATGGGTCGAGCAAGGTAGGCAGCAGGGGACCTCCGACAAGCACGAATATCACCGCCAAAGACAGGAAGACCCAGCGGACGCGGTTGGAAGGCTCGGTATAGCGGTAGGCGCGGCGACGGCGCGAGGCCAGGCGCTCGAGGGCGGCGGCACAGTCCATGGCCGTGCCCAGCGGGCAGATTACGGAGCAATAGATGCGGCCGTAGATCCACGTTGCCAGCAGCCAGAAAATCAGCGAGACGATGGAGCCGGAAATCAGTGCCGTGAGAATCTGCATGTTGCGGAACACGCTGTCGTAGCCCACGACGAGCGCCACGGTCGGTACGGCGAGGGTCACCAGCGCCATAACGATGCGGATTATCCGGATGCTCCTGTACATTCGGCTATCGGGGCTCGAGGCGGTTGGTGGTTATGAAATCGACGCCCATGGCGGCCAGGGAATCGGCGCGGGCCGGATCGTCGACGGTCCAGCTGTTTACGTAAAGTCCTGCGCGATGGCAGCGTTCTACGGCCTCGGGAGTCAGAAAATCGTGGGCTATGTCCGGATGGAGGCGCAGGCTGTCGCACCAGGCGATGCGGTCCGTCCAGCCGGTGCGACCGAGGAACTGGAGCTCCATGTCGGGATAGTTGGCGCGGATATACTCGAGGCAGGGGCGCATGGAGGTGAGGATAATGGCCCGGTCCGTCATGCCGGCGGCGGCGATGGTGTCCATCAGCGCGGGAATGAGCGAGCAGTCGTCGCTGTTGATGCCTGTGGCCCACTTGAGCTCGATTACGGGCCTGACACCGCCTTCGCGGCAGATGTCCAGATACTCTCCCAGGGTGCAGATGCGGGCCGTATAGGTGCTGTCGCCGCGGGTCTGGGTATAGGTCTCAGCCCGCAGTTCGGCAAGGGTGGCGGAGGCGACCTCGAGATTGCCTCCCAGACGCCGCGTGTCGGTGTCGTGGCTCAGGACCATGGCCGTGTCGGCGCTGACGCGCACGTCGGTCTCGATATAGCGGTAACCGCGGGCGATGCCGTTGCGGAAGGCGTCGGCGGTGTTCTCGACGCCGATGTTGCAGCCGCGGTGTCCTACCAGCTGCGGTCCGGCGGCGGCAGCCACCAGTGCGGCGCCGGCAAGAGCGGCGGCAAATATCTTGCGGAGATTGAAGTCGGGTTTCGTAGTTTTCATAGTATGGTATTGTGTGTCAGCGTGTCATGTCTGAATGATCAGCGGGGGTTGTTTCGCCGGAAGCCACCGTTGCCGCTGTTGTTGCGGTTGGAGCCACGGCGGGGAGTGAAGGGGTCCTCGAACTCGGCCTGGCGGTCCTCCCAGCTTTCCTCTTCTTCCTGGTCGGGCGCCTGCTCGCCGCGCTTGAGCTTGGGCTTGTTTTTCTTGATTGCGTACGGTTTCTGCAGGTCGACGGGGAGCTCGTCGATGAGCCAGGTCTGTTCGACGTCCCAGTTCTTCCTGAGATTCAGCTTCCTGGAGAAATAGTACACATCCTCGGGCTGAATGGAATCGGCTATGCTGCCGGTGTCCCAGCGGCCGTTGGCGTTACGGTCGACGATGAGGCGGGCGTAGTAGGATGCCGGGGGCAGAT
>USGZ01000233.1 GCA_900554265.1 uncultured Porphyromonadaceae bacterium | reverse complement strand
CAGACTTCCGTGGTAGAGTGCATCTGCGTCCACTGAGTATGGCCGTCGTACCAGACCGACATCGCCGGCGTGGCGACGGCGTACTTCTGTCCTGAAATGAGGATAGTGCCCTGAACGGGGCCGTCGCCGGCCTGGACCGTGAACTGGGCCTCGACGGCCGGCGCCTGGGCGATTCTGGCCACGGCGGCACTGAGGATGTCGTCGGCGCTCTGAGCGCTGTTCCGGGCCGCCGCGCCGAAGCCGAAGGCCAGCGCGGCAGATAATATTATAAGGAGTCTTTTTGCAGTCATGATATAATGGAAAACGCTTGCAAGGGGCGTAGGGTTCGTCAGCTGGCGTCGGCGATGAGGCGCTGGACTTCGTCGAGGGTCATCAGCACCTGGCGCGGCTTGGCACCGTTGGCCGGACCGACGATGCCGAGGGTCTCCATCTGGTCCATATAGCGGCCGGCCTTGTTGAAGCCGATCTGGAACTTGCGCTGGAGGATGGTGATCGAAGCCTGGCTCTGCGTGGCCGTGAAGATGGCGCAGCGGTTGAATTCCTCGTTGTTGAGGTTCACTTCGGCAGTGCTTCCCCCGGAGTTGCTGTTCTCGTCCTGGACCTCAGGCAGTTCGTAGCAGCTCACGAAGCCCGGCTGCGACGAGATGTGGTCGCATATGGCTTCGATTTCGTCGGTGTCCACGAAGGCGCACTGCACGCGCTCGACGGTGCCGTCGATCAGCGTCAGCATATCGCCGCGGCCTATCAGACGGTGGGCGCCCGGGCGGTCGAGGATGGTCTTGGAGTCGATGCTGGAGAGCACACGGAAGGCGATACGTGCCGGGAAGTTGGCCTTGATCATGCCGTTGATAACGTCCGTCGACGGGCGCTGGGTGGCCAGGATGATGTGCATGCCGGCGGCACGGCCCTTCTGGGCCAGGCGCGCCAGGAACACCGATACGTCGCGTCCTGCGGTGGTGATCAGGTCGGCGAACTCGTCGACTATCATCACTATGTAGGGCATGAAGCGGTGGCCCTTTTCGGGGTTCAGGCGACGGTGGATGAAGCGGTCGTTGTAGGTCACGATGTCGCGCGCATTGGCCTCGCTCATCAGCAGATAGCGGCGGTCCATCTCCGTGCAGAGCGAGTTGAGCGTCTGGACCACTTTCTGCGGGTCGGTCAGGATGGGATTGTCCTCCTCGGGCAGCTTGGCCATGAAGGCCTTGCCGATGCTGCGGTAGAGCGAGAACTCGACCATCTTGGGGTCGACGAGCACGAACTTCAGTTCGTCCGGATGCTTGGAGTAGAGCAGGGAGGTGATTATGCAGTTGAGGCCTACGGACTTGCCTTGTCCTGTAGCGCCGGCTACGAGCAGGTGGGGCATCTTGCTGATGTCCTTGACGAAGTACTTGTTCGAGATGGTCGAGCCGAAAGCCACGGGCAGCTGCATCTTGCGCCGCTGCTCCTGGAAGGCCGCCGACTCGATTACGCGGCGCATGGACACGATTTTCTTCTCGCGGTTCGGCACCTCGATGCCTATGGTGCCCTTGCCGGGAATAGGGGCGATGATGCGGATGCCGAGGGCGGAGAGGTTCATGGCGATATCGTCCTCGAGCGATTTGATTTTGGCGATACGCGTGCCTTCGCTGGGCACGATTTCGTAGAGCGTCACCGTCGGGCCGATGGTGGCCTCGATGCGCACGATTTCGATGCCGAAGCTGCGCAGGGCGTTGACTATCATCTGCTTGTTCGACGCCTGCTCCTCCTCGTTGATTTCTACGCCCTCGTCGCGTTCGAGCAGGAGGTCGGTCGAGGGGAACTTGTAGGCCGAGTGCTCGGCGCGGGGGTCGAACACGGTGTCGAGCCCGAAGTGGTCGCCGTCGCGTATCGGCTTGGCCTCCGGCTCGTCGGGGGTCTTGATAATCATTTCCGGCTCGCCGGGAACCGACGGCATGGCCACCGCGCCCGGCATGGCCGTGGTGGCGGCAGCGGCGGCAGCCTTGTGGATTTCGGACTCGTCTTCCTCTACGGCCTCGAGTCTGTCGCTGTCGAGGATTTCGATATTGTCGCTGTCGATGACGAGCAGATTGGCCTCACTCGTTTCTTCGGCCTTCGGGACTTCGTCGGCAGGCTTCAGTGGGCCTTGCTCTTCGGCGGCAGTGTCGGCGACATCGTCGATGGCGAAGCCTTCTTCGGGACCGAGAACGGACAGATCGTCCGGACCGCCGTGCTCGCCGGTTTCGTCTGCGGGCTTTTCCTCTTGGTCCTCCGGAGTGTTCTCCTCGGCTGATTCGGCGGGTACTTTGGATTCTGCGGCTTCCTGGTCGAGCTTTTCGAGGGTAGGCTGCGCTTCGGCTTCGCTGTCCGGGTTGAGAGCGGCCTCATCTTCCGGCTTGCGCTCGGGAATGAGGCGTTTGATTGCCTCGCAGAGATTTTTCAAAGGATTCAGGAACACCGCGACGAGCAGCCCGGCAAGAAGGACAGAAACGGCATAGGCTCCGAGCGCTCCGGAATAGCTTATCAGTATCTCGTTGATATACTGGCCGTGGACACCGCCGAGGGGGAAGGTCGCCGGCCGGTTCATCGTCAGCATGCCTACGATTACGCTGATTGCGGCTGCCGGGAAAAGACAGCGGAACGACAGCGACCAGAAACGTATCTTTACGAATCTCATGCAGGCCAGACCGAGCACGAAGACATAGAAGGCGATAAGGAAGGAGCCGACGCCCAGGGTGTCGACCATAAGGACATGGGCGATTTTGGCGCCTATTATGTAGCCGGCGTTCTGCACCGTGTCCTGGTTCTCGACCACGGTCTCGACGGCCTGGCCCGTTGTGCTCTGGTCCGCTTCGTTACTGTCGATGAAGGAGATGCACATCACCATGCTCACCAGGGAGGCCAGACAGAGAAATATGCCGATTCCGAGATGGAGCCGGTAGTCTTTCAGAAAGGCAAAAGGATTCGCCGGTTCTTTGGGCGACTCTGCCTTGGGCTGCCGGGGCGCGGGCTTTTTCTGACGCCTCGGACCTTCCGGGTCCGGGACTACTCGCGGACGTTCGGCGGCAGCACGGCGCCGGCGGGGCGCGGCGACGACGACGGCTTCTTCCTCTTCTTCGGAATTGAAGTCTTCCATTTCGGGAGCTATAGGATTGGATTTTCGCATATGGTGTCGGAGAGATGTAATGTAGGTACGGTATGGAGTGGTTCAGAGATTGGACAAGTCCGCGATGGCGCGCATAAGGTCCGGAGCCTTGAAAACGAAGCTGCCGGCGACAAGAGCGTCGGCGCCGGCTTCGGCGCAGAGGCGACCTGTCCCGACATTGATGCCGCCGTCGACTTCGATAAGTGCCTTGGAGCCGCACTCGTCCAGGAGACGGCGCAGTCGCTTGATTTTCCCGACGGTATGGCTGATGAAGCCCTGGCCGCCGAAGCCCGGATTGACGCTCATCAGGAGCACCATGTCCAGGTCGCCGGCGATGTCGGTCAGCGTCTCTACGGGTGTGGCCGGATTGAGAGTCACGGCGGCCTTCATGCCCGCGTCGTGTATACTCTGGACTGTGCGGTGAAGGTGGGTGCAGGCTTCCTGGTGTAC
>USGZ01000232.1 GCA_900554265.1 uncultured Porphyromonadaceae bacterium | reverse complement strand
CCGGCCCATGTACGCTGGCCGAGGCCATGGACGCCGCGACCGCCCGCCGCAACGTCGCCAACACCGTCGCGCAGATTGTGCGCTTATTCCAATAATACCTATACCCCAAATACCATGAGTGGAATCGGAGCCATAATCGGCCTTTGCCTGGCCATCTGGCTTATAATCAAGAAAATTCAGCCTGCGTTCGCGCTGATGCTCGGCGCTGTAGCCGGCGGACTTATCGGCGGCGTGAGCCTCACGGACACCGTCGGCCTGATGATTTCGGGCGTCAACGACGTCACGCCGGCAATCGTGCGCGTTCTGGCCGCGGGCGTACTCTCCGGGGTGCTCGTCGTTACCGGCGGCGAGGATTCGATTGCCAACACCATCATAGAGCGCCTCGGCCACAGGCGCGTCTACCTCGCCCTGGCCCTGGCGACCATGCTGCTGACAGCCATCGGCGTATTCATCGACGTGGCCGTAATCACCATCGCGCCCGTTGCGTTGCACCTGGCCCGGCGATTGGAAATTCCGCGGGGAACGCTGCTGCTCATGATGATAGGCGGCGGCAAATGCGGCAACATCATTTCGCCGAATCCCAACACCATCATAGCCGCGGGCAACTTCGACGCCGACCTCTACAGCGTGATGTACGCCAACCTCGGCGCGGCCATCGTCGGACTGCTGTTCACGGTTTACGTCGTCGGCCGCCTGGTCCCGCGCCGCGAAGGCCAGGGCGCGCTGGCAGGCAATTGGGAAGTCAAGGGCAGTCTCGACGCCGCCGGCGGCAGCCTTCCGGGCTTCTGGGCCGCCATGTCGGGTCCGCTGGCCGCCATCGCGCTGCTGTCGCTGCGCCCGCTCTGCGGCATCAGTATCGACCCGCTTGTAGCGCTGCCCGCAGGGGGTCTGATCGGGCTGTTGATAATGCGTCGCCGCTCTCTGCTGGTCAAGGGCCTGAGTTTCGGACTTGAGAAAATGTCGTCCGTAGCCATTCTGCTGGTAGGCACCGGCACCATCGCCGGCATCATCAAGGCATCGACAATCAAGGACTTCATTCTCCAGGGCATCAGCAGCCTGGGCCTCGGCGACGTATTCCTGGCGCCGGTATCGGGCATGCTCATGTCGGCGGCGACGGCCTCCACCACCGCCGGCGCGACCGTTGCCTCGGCATCGTTCGCCGACATCATCCTGGCCGCGGGCATAAGCGGCGTATGGGGCGCGGCGATGGTCAACTCGGGAGCCACCGTCTTCGACCATATGCCCCACGGCTCCTTCTTCAACGCCACCGGCGGCGTAGTCGAACTCAATGTTTCCAAGCGCCTGCGCCTGATACCCTACGAATCCGCCATCGGCTTTGTCCTCACCCTCGGCACCATCGCCACATACTACATCTGGCAGCTATTCTGAAGGGGCTTTAATCAGAATAATTGGAATTATTCTTATGAGTGAATTCCTGCATCCTAACGGCGATTACCGCACCCTGCTGAGTTTTCAGCTGGCACAGAAAATTTCGGTCATAACCGAGATTTTCGTGGAGCGCTTTCTCCAGCGCTGCTCACGGACCATAGACCAGATGCAGCAGGCCGCGCGCAGCTGTAAGCAGAATATCGTCGAAGGCAGCGCCGCAGCCACGACTTCCAAGGAGACCGAGATAAAGCTCACCAATGTCGCCCGAGCCTCACTATGCGAATTGCAGGAGGATTATGTCGATTATCTTCTGTTCAATAAGCTGCAATTATGGCCGAAAGACCACCCGCGAATCAAGAAAATACGGGACTACGTCCGCACCGAGCAGTTCGATCGAGAGTACGCCGACCTGTGCCGACGCCTGCCGGCGGAAGAATTCTGCAATCTCGCCATCACGCTGATAATACAGACGGAGTATCTGCTTGACCGCATGCTTGCGGCGCAGCAACGCCGCTTCCTTGAAAGTGGCGGCATCCGCGAAGCCATGAGCTCCGCCCGCCGCGAATACCGGAATAATCAGAATAATCGGAGTTATCGGAATAATCCCAATAATTCCAATAATTCCAATAACTCCAATAATTCCAATAACTCTTAAAGAAAAAAGCCTGGGATTGTTTAGGATTTTTTGTAACTTTGCAGATTATGAATGAAGAAGCTCTGAGCAGGATGATTTTGAAGGACACGTCCTTCCAGGCGCTGATGCAACACCGTGTGTTCAACGTGCTGCTCATCGCCTCCCGCTACGACGCCTTCATCATGGAGGAGGACGGCCGCGTCGAGGAGCAGCTCTACAACGAGTATGTGGCTCTTAATCTGAGTTCGCCGCCCCGCGTGACGCGCGTGTCGACGATGGACGACGCCGTCGGTGCCCTTCATTCCAAGCCTTTCGACCTTATCATCGCCATGCCCGGCGGCGAGATTTCCGAGACTTTCGACGGCGCCCGCCGCATCAAGGAGGATTTCCCGACGATTCCCTTCGTGGTGCTGACGCCTTTCTCGAAGGAGGTGTCGCGGCGCCTGGAGCACCAGGACATGAGCCACGTGGACTTCGTGTTCAGCTGGCTGGGCAACGTCGACCTGCTGCTGGCCATCATCAAGCTGATGGAAGACAGTCTCAACGCCGACGACATCACCGACGTGGGCGTGCAGATGATTATGGTGGTCGAGGACTCGGTGCGCTTCTATTCCTCCGTCCTGCCGACAATCTACAAGTTCCTGCTCAAGCAGAGCCTTCTGTTCTCGACCGAGGCCCTCAACCAGCACGAGCAGATGCTGCGTATGCGCGGGCGCCCCAAAGTGATGCTCGCCCGCAACTACGAGGAGGCCTGGGAACTCTACGAGAAATACGGGCGCAAGATGCTCGGCGTAATCAGCGACGTATCGTTCATGCGCAAGGGCGTCAAGGACCCGGAGGCGGGCCTGCGCCTGGCCCGCAAGCTGCGCGCCGCCGACCCTTATCTGCCGATAATCATCGAGAGCAGCGAGCGCGAGAACGCCGCAAAGGTAGGCGAGTTTTCCGGCGTGTTCGTCGACAAGAATTCCAAGAAGCTCTCCGTCGACCTGGGCAAGGCCATAATGGACAACTTCGGCTTCGGCGACTTCATAATCCGCAATCCGGCCGACGGCAAGCCCATCCGCGTAATACGCAATCTCAAGGACATGCAGAAAGCCATCTTCGAGATTCCGGCCGACGCCCTTCTGGCCCACGCCTCGCACAACGACATATCGCGCTGGCTCTACAGCCGCGCCCTTTTCCCGATTGCCGACGTAGTCAAGCGCCATAAGTTCGAGAGCGTCGACGAGGCGCCGGCCGTGCGCCAGCTCTTCTTCGACCTCATCGTCAAGTACCGCAAGATGAAGAACCGCGGCGTGGTGGCCGAATTCCAGAAGGAGCGTTTCGACCATTACTCGAACTTCGCCCGCATCGGCCAGGGCAGCCTCGGCGGCAAGGGCCGCGGCCTGGCTTTCGTCGATTCCATCATCAAGAAGAATCCCGTCTGCGACAATTTCAACGGCCTGACCATCTCGATTCCGCGCACGGTAGTGCTCTGTACGGACATCTTCGACGAGTTCATGGCCACCAACGACCTCTATCCGCTGGCCCTGAGCGACGCCTCGGACCAGACCATCCTCGACGCCTTCCTGGCGGCCTCGCTG
>USGZ01000231.1 GCA_900554265.1 uncultured Porphyromonadaceae bacterium | reverse complement strand
CCTTTTTAATTCCCGATTAATCCCGATTATCCCCTGTCGACCCCGGAATTAACAATAATTAAGCCTGCGGATTTTGGCATTGCGGGAAATTAGGGCTAACTTTGCCCTCGCCGGCAGCAAGGAGTTGCCGTCGTCTTATGGAACTTCTCGACCATGTCCTCCCATGGCCGGGTTTCTCTTTTTTTATGTAAAACCTTTTATTCAAAGAATATCACCATGGCAATCACTTATATGACCAAGGAAGGCTACGACCGCAAGATGGCCGAGATTTCGCGTCTCGAAAGCATCGAGCGTCCCCGTATCAGCCGCGCTATCGCCGAGGCCCGCGACAAGGGCGACCTCTCCGAAAACTCCGAATACGACGCCGCAAAGGAAGCCCAGGGCATGCTGGAGATGAAAATCGCCCAGCTCAAGGACCTCGTGGCCAACGCGCGCATTATCGACGAGAGCAAGGTGTCCACCAGCGAAATCCAGATGCTCAACCGCGTGCGCATCCATAACCTCGACCGCGACAAGGAACTCGAGTACACCATCGTGGCCGACTCCGAGGCCGACATGAAGGCAAAGAAAATCGCCATCAGCACCCCTATCGCCCAGGGTCTGCTCGGACACAAGGTAGGCGACGTGGTTTCCATCCAGGTTCCCGCCGGCATCGTCCGCTTCAAGATTCTCGAAATCGGCATCTGATACCCCGCACCCATGGCATCCATATTCTCCCGCATCGTGGCCGGCGAAATTCCGTCGTACAAGGTCGCCGAGGACGACCGCCACTACGCATTCCTGGACATCAATCCCCTGCACGAGGGCCATACGCTGGTAATCCCCAAGCGTGAGGTGGACTATATCTTCGACCTGCCCGAGGAGGAGTACGCCGCGCTGACGCTCTTCGCCAGGCGTGTGGCCAAGGCCCTGAAGAAGGCCGTGCCCTGCAAACGCGTGGCTGTCGCCGTGCTGGGCATGGAAGTGCCCCACGCCCACATCCACCTCGTTCCCATCGACTCCGAGGCTGACATGGACTTCCGCAAGAAGAAGGAAATAGCTCCGGACCGCATGGCCGCAATCGCCGCAGCCATCGCCGCAAACTTCGAATAATGTTCAAGCTATGAAAATCAAATATCTGGCAATAACCGCACTCGCCGCAGCCGCGGCCCTGGCCGGCTGCTCCGTTCCCGGCGGCTGGAGCGTAGACGGTATCGTGGAGGAAGCTCCCGAGGGCACGAAACTTGCCCTGGAGAATTACTCCAACGGCCGCTGGCTACTTGTGGACTCCCTGACGGTCGACTCCCGCGGCGCCTTCGGCTACGACTCCAGGACCCCTGCCCGCTTCCCCGAAATCATGCGCCTTACTCTTCCCGGCAAGGGCTCTGTCTTCTTTCCCGTCGACAGCGTGGACGACATCACCATCGAGACCAGCATGGCCAACTTCGGCGCCGCACGCATCGCAGGGTCGCCGGCAGCGCGTGAGTTCGCCGCAGTCGACAGCATCATCGCCGCCCACGAGAGCACCGTCGACGTCGGCCTCCGGCACGAGCTCGCCGGGCGCCTCACGGCCGATACAACCGGCATCGTGGCTTATTACATCGTCAGCAAGAGCGTAGGCAACACTCCGATTTTCGACCCCAACGATTCCTTCGGCAACCGCATCTACGGCGCCGCCGCGCAGCAGTTCGCCCAGTACCATCCGGACGATCCCCGCGGCGAGGCCCTTACGCGCGCATACTTCAACGGCCGCGTGGCCCTGGGCAGATACGTGCCCTCGGACAGCGTTTCCGCAATCGAAGTCTCCGAAACCGGCCTGCTGGACATCGAGCTCTACGACTACAACGGTACCCTGCATAAACTCAGCGAGGTCGCCGGCAAGGGCAAGGTTGTGCTTCTGAGCTTCACCGCCTATGATACCGAAGGCAGCCCGGCCTACAACGCCGCCCTCAACGAAATCTATACCGGCCGCCGCGGCCAGGGGCTCGAAATCTACCAGGTGGCCTTCGATGCCAACGAGGCCGACTGGAAGAACGCCGCCCGCAATCTTCCGTGGATCACGGTCTGGAATTCGCCCTCCGAAGGCGACGCCCTTCTGCGCATGTACAACGTCGGCGTAATCCCGATGACCTACGTCATCGACGCCCAGGGCACAATCCGCGACTGCGTGATTGATCCGGCCGAGCTTTCATCCGCCGTAAACCGCTGCTACTGATTTCAACATACGGCATAATTCCGGCGCCCGCAGGCTGTAAGGCAGCTCCGGGCGCCGGAATTTTTTTGGCGGGTTTTGAGAAAATTCGTAATTTTGCATGACTATGAAACAAGCACTCTCCGACTTCTGGCACTGGCTGCGGCGCTTCGTATCGCCCGTCACAATCGCCTGTCTGGCCATTGTGGCTTTCGTGATTTTCTACGGCGACAACTCGGTGTTCGACAGCATCGAGCAGGACCGCACCGTCGACAGCCTGCGCGCCGAACTGGCCTCGATTCAGGACAGCACCGCCCGTTACCGCGAGCTGAACTCCCGCCTTCTCTCCGATCCGGACATGATGGAGAAAGTGGTACGCGAGCAGTACGGCATGCACCGCCAGCACGAGCGTGTTTTCAATTTCAAAGACCCCTCAGACCGATGACTAAAACCACCATATCGCGTTCGACGGCAATCCTGGCCAATATCGTCGCTCCGGCAGGCCTGCTGCTGATACTCGCGGCGACGGCCGTGCCTTTCTTCCTGATGCACTGCGCCTGGGCGCAGACGGCATATCCCTTCGTCTACGCCACCGGCGCCCTGCTTCTGCTGGCTGCGCGCCTGTTCGCGCGCTATGACTGCACCGACGAGCGCCTGCGCCGGCTGCACCGAATGGAGAAATGGAGCCCGATACTCTTCATCGCCGCCATCTGCCTGCTGTTCTACTCGCTGTACTACGACAGCATGCCGACCCTGCGCGACTGGCTGGCCTTCACACTTGCCGGCGCCTTCCTGCAGGTCTACACCTCCATCGCCATTCCCCGCCGCGAAGCCAAGCTCGCCGGCGAAAAATAAATCCGCGCAGCCGTGGCAAAGAAGATTGTCGACACGCCGCTGATGAAGCAGTACGCCGAGATGAAGGCAAAGCATCCCGACGCCATCCTGCTCTTCCGCGTAGGCGACTTCTACGAGACTTTTTCCGACGACGCCATCGAGGCATCGGAAATCCTCGGCATAACCCTTACGCGCCGTGCCAACGGCGTGGCGCAGTACGTGGAACTCGCCGGTTTTCCCCATCACGCCCTCGATTCCTACCTGCCCAAGCTCGTACGGGCCGGCAAGCGCGTTGCCATCTGCGAGCAGCTGGAGGACCCCAAGCTGACCAAGAAACTGGTAAAGCGCGGAATCACCGAGCTGGTGACTCCCGGCGTAGCCATGACCGATACCGTCCTCAACCGCGCCGAGAACAATTTCCTGGCCGCCGTCCATTTCGGCAAAGGCGGACTGACGGGCGTGGCCTTCCTGGATATCAGCACCGGCGAATTCCTCGCCGGCGAAGGCAACGCCGATACCGTCGACAAGCTCCTGGCCAACATGGCGCCCAAGGAGCTGCTCGTCCAGCGCGGCACCAGGAGCCACGCCGCCGAGACCTTCTCGCAGCCCTACCTGATGTTCGAGCTCG
>USGZ01000230.1 GCA_900554265.1 uncultured Porphyromonadaceae bacterium | reverse complement strand
CCCGGAGGCCACTCAGCTGTTGGCCTCCGGGCGCTATATTGGCGCCGCGCTAAGCTAATTTGTGTTAATCCGCGCGCTATGATTGGGGCATTTAGTATCTTTGCAGGATAGTTATGGATAAGCTCACCACGGAAATCGACGGAACTGTCCTCGCCTTCGGCAGGTGCGGCAGCGGGCCTGTGCCCGTGGTCGTGATGCACGGCTGGGGATGCAATTCGGACACCATGGCCATCCCCGCGCAGGCTGCCTGCGGCCCCGGCACGACGGTCTACAATCTCGACCTGCCCGGTTTCGGAGCCAGTCCGGAGCCGGCAACGACGTGGGGCATAACGGACTATGCGGACCTGGTTGAGAAATTCTGCCAGCGCTTCGGTCTGGAGACCCCCATCCTTATCGGCCACTCCTTCGGCGGCCGCATAGCGATTATCCTGGCCTCGCGCATGCCCGTAGGCAAGCTCATCCTCATCGACGCCGCCGGCATCAAGCCGCGCCGCTCGCTGCGCTATTATATTAAGGTATATGGCTTCAAGGCCGCCAAGCGCCTGGCCCTGCTTTTCCTTGGCAAGGAGCGCGGCGGCCGGGTCGTCGACCGCTGGCGCGCCAAGGCCGGCTCGTCGGACTACGCCGGCGCCAGTCCGCGGATGCGGGCGATCATGAGCCGCGTGGTCAACGAGGACCTGCGCCACCTGCTGCCCGAAATCAAGGCTCCGACGCTGCTGATCTGGGGCGAGCGCGACACCGCCACCCCCATCGCCGACGCCCGCCTGATGGTGCGCCTCATCCCCGACGCCGGGCTGGTGAGCTACCCCGAGGCCGGCCACTTCTCCTTCCTGGACCGTCCTGCGCAAACCCGCGCCGTAATAGACAATTTCATAAATGGCTGACACATTGACATTCATATTCTGCATCGTGGCCGGCGTGCTCGCCTTCGGCAACCTCTGCGTCGAGCTGCGGCGCCAGCTGATGATGCTCCAGCAGAACTCTTACCGCCGCGAGCGCTACCTGCGCTGGCTCCGCGAGAGCCGCGACAACGCCTCGGCCTGGAAAATCTGCGCCGCCGTCGTCGCCCTTGCCGCGCTGCTGTCCTTCTGCCCCACCCCCGCCGGAATCGTCCTGACGGGCGGCTTCGCCATCGCAAGCATCCTCTCTCTCATTCGCCGCAAGTACAAGAAGCCGCTGGTGATGACCCCGCGCGCCCTGCGCATCTACCTGACGGCCATAGCAATTTCGGCCATCGTGGCGGCCGCCGTCGGCATCGTATTCGCCGGCGCTCCGGTCTATGCCCTGGCCGTATGCCTAACCTTCGAGTACGCCCTGGCCGCGCTTGTCATAATCCTTGCCAACGCCGTCCTCGGCCCTGTCGAGAAGGCCATCAACCGCCGCTATATCCGCGACGCCGAGCGCATCCTAAGCTCGATGCCCGACCTGAAAATCATCGGCATCACCGGCAGCTACGGCAAGACCACCACCAAACACTACCTCCACCGCATACTCAGCGAGAAGTACGAGACGCTCATGACGCCCGGCAGCTACAACACGCCGCTGGGCGTGGTCCGCACCGTGCGCGAGCTGCTCAAGCCCTACCACGAGGTCTTCATCGTCGAGATGGGCGCCAAGGCCCGCGGCGACATCGAGGAAATCTGCGACATCGTCCATCCCACCCGCGGCATCATCACCGCCGTCGGGCCGCAGCACCTGGAGTCGTTCAAGAGCATCGACAACGTCCAGGCCACCAAGTTCGAGCTTGCCGACGCGCTGCCCTCCGACGGCCTTATCGTGGTCAACAACGACTTTGAGAAAATCGCCGACCGCCCCGTCGGCAACACGCGCTGCGCGCGCTACGCCGTCAAGGACATCACTCCCGAGGTCGACTGGACGGCCACCGACATCCGCTACTCCGCCTCCGGCACTTCCTTCACCGTCCGCCATACGCACACCGGCGAGGAGCTGCGTCTCACCACGCCCCTGGTCGGCGAGTGCAATATCTCGAACGTGCTGGCCGCCGTGGTCATGGCCCGCGAGATGGGCGTCGACAGCCGCCAGATAGCCTACGCCGTCGAGCATCTCCAGCAGGTCGAGCATCGCCTGAGCATCAGGCGCATACCCGGCGGTCTGACCATAATCGACGACGCCTTCAACAGCAATCCAGTCGGCTCGGCCATGGCTCTCGACGTGCTCGCCGCCATGACACCCGGACGCCGCATCCTCATAACCCCCGGCATGATAGAACTCGGCAGCGAGCAGGAGCGCCTCAACCGCGAGTTCGGCCGCAAAGCCGCCGCGAGCGCCGACGAGGTAATCGTCGTGGGCCACTACAACCGCGCCGCCATCGCTTCCGGCCTCGACGAGGCCGGCATGGACAAGGCCCGCGTTCACCTGGCCGACAGTTTCGCCCAGGCCCAGGCAATCCTCGGCCGCATCGCCGCTGCCGGCGACACCGTACTTTACGAAAACGATCTTCCCGATACATTCAAATAATGAAAACTAAAGTAGGAGTATTCTTCGGCGGCCGGTCCACCGAACACGAAATATCAGTCATCTCGGCCTGCCAGGCCATGGCGGCTATCGACAAGGACAAGTACGAGGTCGTACCTGTCTATATCACCAAGCAGGGCGCCTGGTACACGGGTCCCGAACTCACCGAGGTCGGCGCCTACCGCGACATCAAGGGCCTGCTCGAGCGCAGCACCGAAGTCTACATGAAGCCCGTCTACGGCGACTACAACCTCTACCGCAGCAAGCCCGCGGGCCTCTTCGGCAAGAAAGGCCCCGAGGCCACGCTGGATGTGGTAATCCCCGTGCTCCACGGCAGCAACGGCGAGGACGGCATCTTCGAGGGCGTGCTGGAGACCATCGGCATTCCTTTCGCCGGCTGCGACACCCTGAGCAGCGCCAACGGCATGGACAAAATCACGATGAAAATGATCCTGCGCGAGTCAGGTGTACCGGTGATCAACTATATATGGTTCACTGACAAACAGTGGTTCAGCCAGCGCGATGAACTCATCAAAAAGATCGAAGAAAAAATCGGCTATCCTGTCATTGTAAAACCCGCCAACCTCGGATCAAGCGTCGGCATCGGCCGCGCCGGCAACAGAGAGCAGCTCATCGAAAAGGTGGACGTAGCTCAGAAATACAGTTCGCGTCTCATTGTCGAACACATGGTCGACAATCTTAAAGAGATCAACTGTTCGGTGCTCGGTGACTGTGACGATTATGAGTCATCAGTACTTGAAGAACCGATCAAGAGCGCCGAGATCCTTTCATACGAGGACAAATATATGGGAGGCACCAAGGGCGCCAAAGGTATGCAGGCTTCACAGAAACGCATCCCTGCCGAGCTTCCCGCCGACATGACAGAGAAGATCCGCTACCTTGCCGGAGAGACTTTCCGTGTGCTGAGCTGTCATGGTGTCAGCCGCATCGACTTCATTGTCGACGATGACACTAACGAGATTTTCGTCAACGAGATCAACACAATTCCCGGCTCCCTTTCATTTTATCTCTGGGAAGCAACCGGCCTGTCGTTTGATAAACTGATGGATCGCCTCGTACAGCTCGCACTGAAACGCAAGCGCGAACAAGGCCTGAAGACCGTCAGCTACGACCAGAATATCTTTTCGATGTCAGGCGGCGTGAAAG
>USGZ01000229.1 GCA_900554265.1 uncultured Porphyromonadaceae bacterium | reverse complement strand
GTTTATTTCACGCTTAACGATCAAGTCTGTCGTTCGGGTATTATAGTATTCAATAGTACCTGACAAACGATTGATGAAGAAGCCAAAATCAAGACCTATATTGGCTGTGCGTGATTGTTCCCACTTTAAATTAGGGTTTGAAAGCTCTTTTCCGGGCAGATAACCCATGTATGAGTTGTCACCGAATTCATAGCGTTCTTGATCAGTTAACCCAAGTGTTGTATAGTTGCCAATTCCATTTTGGTTACCTACAATACCATAACTCAAACGAAGTTTTAAATTATCGATCCATGACACATTACGCAGGAAACTTTCTTCGTTTGCACGCCATGCCAGGGCGACAGAAGGGAATGTACCCCATTTGTTGTTCTTGCCGAAGCGGCTGGAGCCGTCGCGGCGGAAGGTGGCCGTCAGAAGGTAGCGGCTGTCGAAACTGTAGTTCACGCGGCCGTAGTAGGAGAGCAGCGAGTGGCGCTCGTCGTAGGGCTGGGTGGAGTTGGTGATGTCGCCGGCCTCGTTGAAGGTGTCGTAGGCGGGGTAGTCGTTGCGCCAGTGCTGCCAGTCGTAGCCTACGGTGGCGTCGAGGGTGGACTTTATGGCGTCGAAGGTCTTGTTGTAGTTCGCGTAGACGGTAAGAAGCTTGTTGTTGTTCTTCTGCGGGCCCTGCTTGTAGCGGTAGCCGCCGGAGGTGTAGTTGTCGAAGCTGTTGCGGGGCATGCTCACGCGGCGTTCGCCGTGGGAGTAGTCGATGCCGCCGGTAACGTGCAGGCGCAGTTCGGGCAGCGGGTGGAGGCGGTAGTCAACGTCGAAGTTACCTACGAAGCGGTAGACCTCGGCATTGTTGCGGTACTGCTCCAGCATGGCCACAGGGTTGGCGATGGCGCCCTGGGCGGGATTGTTGGCGTTGTCGATAACCTCGTGGAAGCCGCCGAAGATGGGCTCGCCCTCGGGGGTCATCACCTGGTTGCCGGAGGCGTCGAGAGTGCCGTAGACGGGCTGCGTCGGGTCGTAGGCGCCGGCGTTCCAGATGGCGCCGGAGTTGGCCGTGCGGCTCTTGGAGTAGGTGCCCTTGCCGCTGAGGTTGATGCGCAGATGGTCGTCGAAGAAGCTCGGCGTCAGGTTGATGTTGCCGGTGTAGCGGTTGGTGTTGTCCGTGCGCAGGATACCTTCCTGGTACATCGCGCCCAGGGCCACGCGGAAGGGCAGCCAGCTGGCGGCGCGGCCGGCGACGCTGAGGCTGTTGTCGGTGCCGAAGGCGGTGCGGAAGATTTCATCGTTCCAGTCGGTGGTCTCCTTGCCAAGCAGAGCGGCCTGCTCGGGAGTGCCGAAGGTGTTGATCACGTCGCGGAACTCGCCGATGCTCAGGTGGGGCGCAGTGCGGGTCTTGGTGCTCACGGAGTTGGTGGTCTGAAAGCTGATTTTCACGCCGTCGCCCGTGCCCTTCTTGGTGGTGATGATGATAACGCCGTTCGAGGCGCGGGAGCCGTAGATGGCCGTCGAGGAGGCATCCTTGAGGATGGTCATGCTCTCGATGTCGTTGGGGTTGATGAGGCTCAGGAAGTTGCCTGCGCCTTCAACGCCGCCGCCGACTTCCATAGGTACGCCGTCGAGTACGATCAGAGGGTCGTTCGAGGCGTTGAGCGAGGCGCCCCCGCGCACGCGGATGGTGGTGCCGCCGTTGGGCGAGCCGCCGGAGTTGGTGATGGTCACGCCGGCGATTTTGCCGTTGATGAGCTCCTCGGGCGAGGAAATCACGCCTTTGTTAAAGTCCTTTTCTCCGACGGAGGCGATGGAGCCGGTAAGGTCCTCCTTCTTCTGGGTGCCGTAGCCGATAACGACTACTTCGGAAAGAAGTTCGTTGTCCGGGCGGAGGACGACGTTCATTACCGAGCCGCTGATGGGGAGCGTCTGGGCCTTGCAGCCTACATAAGAGAAGATGAGTTCGGTAGCCCCGTCGGGGATTACGATGCTGTAATTGCCGTCCAGGTCGGTGACTGAGCCGGTGGAGGCGCCCGCTGCTATTACGGAAGCGCCGATCAGAGGCTCGCCGGTTTCGTCGGTGACAGTACCCGTCACTGTCTGTCTGTTCTGAGCCATGGCCGTGAAGGGGAGCAGGAGTGCCGCCAGCAGGAAAATGCCGAGCAGTCTGCCTTTCGTGGCCTTGCCGATAACTTGATCCATTGTAGTGTGATTTGGTGTTAATTTAAGGCGGTGTTTTTGATTATGATTTACCTGCTGCAAAATTAACACCCCCGCCGCAAGCCCCAGTGCAGAAATCGGACAAATACTGCAAGAAATCGGCAAGAAAGATTTTTTAAGGGAAAACGAGAGGGTATCCCAGAAAATCGGCTTCTCGATTAATCGGGATTTAGCGGGACTAATCGGGAAAGATTCGGAATTAATGCTTAAATTTGCCTCCGGGCGGAGGACATACTGCCGCCGTAATCATATAAGCCTAAAGCTACCATGAGCGTCAATATCCGTTTCTCGCAGTCATATTACTGGCTGAATTCCTGGATTCTGGGAAATGTCATCCAATTGGCGACCCAGGAATTCTGCGAACGCTTTGTCGATTACCGGATTGATCCGGGACGTCGGCTCTACGACCAGATGACCATGGCGGCGAGATGCGGAGTAGCCAATATCGCGGAAGGTTCGGCTCGACATTCGACCTCGGTGGAGACCGAAATGCGTCTGCTGGATGTTGCGCGGGCGAGTTTCGACGAACTCCAGGGAGACCTCTTCAATTATCTCCTTCGCCTGAAGGCCGACGTCTGGGCAATCGGCAATGCCGACCGCGAGGCCATATGGCAGATGCGGCTCGACGACCCGAATTACTCCAACAGCTATCTCCACGATGCCGCCAGGCATATACTCGCGCAGAAAGACATATTCGACCGCTGGCTGGCGAGCGATAATGCCGCGATAGTAGCCAACGCTTTGCTGGTGCTTTGCCTTCGGGAGAACAAGATGCTCCAGGCTCAGATTCAGAGCCAACTCGAAACCTTCCGCAGCGAAGGTGGGTTTACGGAGAATATGACAGCCGAGAGACTTGAGGCTCGAAAGACTCGCGCAAACGCCTCCGGAGCGCCTTCTTGCCCTAAATGCGGAAAGCCGATGCTGCGGCGGATGCAGAAGAAGGGAGCCGGTCAGGGCCGCGAGTTCTGGGGCTGCAGCGACTACCCGCATTGCGACGGCACTCGCCCAATCAATGGCCAGCAATAATTCCGAATCTTTTCCCGATTAATCGGGATAAATCGAGAATAATCAGGATTAATCGGGAAAACCGAGGCAGAAACTCTCGATTAATCAGGAATAATCAGGATTAATCGAGAGAAAGAGTCGGGATTAATCAGGATAAATCGGGCTTAATCCCGATCAATCGGGAGACTCTCGCGTCCCTCAGCTGCCTTTGTATCCGCTGGGTGTGGTGCCGAACTGGGCCTGGAAGCACTTGGAGAAGTATGAGGGTGTCTTGAAGCCTACCATGTAGCATATTTCGGACACGCTGAAACGGCCCTGCTCCAGGAGCATAGCCGCCTTCTGAAGGCGTACGCGGCGGATGTAGTCCAGCGGGCCGTAGCCGGTGTACTTCTTGATGAGGCGGTAGAGCGCCTTGTTCTGCATTCCGCTGCGCTCGCAGAGGA
>USGZ01000228.1 GCA_900554265.1 uncultured Porphyromonadaceae bacterium | reverse complement strand
GCCGTTTTCGTTCCGGGCAGTCTTTTCCCGGTCTGTATCTTTTGTCTCACTCATAGTGTCTCGTTTTCGCCTGCAAAGTTACGAAAAAATTTCACAAGCTGTATAAATAAGACAATTTTTGTGAAAAAAAGTTTACCGGATTCAGAAATTTATGTGGCTCAGGCAGAAGGTGGCGATCTGGACGTAGATGATGATGCCTACGATGTCGTTCGATATCTGGATGAAAGGCCCAGTGGCCAGGGCCGGGTTGATATGTATCTTTTCCAGGCTCAGCGGAACCAGAGTGCCCAGAATCGAGGCGAACATCACGACAACGAACAGCGATATCGTGACCGCCACCGTGACCGCGAAGTCGTCCGGCATGACTATTATGTTATATATGAACACTACTGCGCTCATTATGGTTGCGTTCAGCAGCCCGATAAGTATCTCTTTGACCATCTGCGAGGCGAACTGCTTGATTTCCAGGGTGCCGTTGGCGAGACCCTGGACGACGATGGCCGAAGCCTGGACCCCGACGTTGCCGCCGGTACCGCCGATGATGGGGATGAAGAGCGCCAGGGCCGTCACGGCCTGCAGCTGAGCCTCGAATGTGCCCAGGATGGCCGAGGCCAGCAGCCCCGAGGCGATGCCGATGAGCAACCAGGGAATGCGCGCCTTGGTCTGTGCCAGAACGGAGTCGTCCGCGTCGACGTCCGACGAGATACCTGATGCCAGCTGGTAGTCGCGCTCGCTTGCCTCGCGGACCTGGTCCATGACGTCGTCGACGGTTATGCGCCCCAGCAGGCGCCCGATGGAGTCGACCACCGGCATGGCCACCAGGTCGTACTTCTCGAAGTCGAGGGCCACCTCGTCGATAGGCGTCTCGGCGCGAACGCACACCGGATCGGGCTCCATCACGTGCTTGATCTTGCTGACCGAGGGGTGGGTGAGCATCTTCTTGAGCGGGAAGGTGCCGCGAAGGCGGTAGTCGTTGTCGACTACGTAGACGTAGTATATCTCGTCCATGTCCTCGGCCTGCAGCCTCATCTGCTTGATGCACTCCGGCATGGACCAGTTCTCGTTCACCACGATCATCTCCGTGCCCATCAGGCCGCCGGCGGTGTCCTCGTCGTACTTGAGCAGGTCGATGATGTCGCCGGCCTGCCCGACGTCGTCGATGTGCGAGAGAATCTCCTCGCGCTCGCCCTCGTCCAGCTGCTGGATGAGGTCGACGGCGTCGTCGGTGTCGAGGTTCTCGATCTGTTTGGCGATTTCCTCCGCTGGCATGTCGTTGAGGAGCTTGAGGCGGTCGTCCTCGTCGAGGGCCATGAGCACGTCGGCGGCCTTTTCCTCGTCCAGAAGTTCCTGCAGGAACTCCATCTGGGGTACGTCCAGGTTCTCGTACAGCTCGGCGATGTCGGCCGGGTGGAGGTCCTGCAGCTCGGCCACGGCGCCCTCGCGGTTGCGTTCGTCGGCGATGCGGCGGATTTTTTCGAGATATTCTTCGGTGAACTCTTTCATAATCTTACTTTCTTAGGTCCCCGATTGCCGAGGTAAGTTCCACGAATTGTCGCACGGTAAGCTGTTCGGGCCGCAGCTGCATGTAAGGCAGCGCGTCGGCCGTGGTGCCGGGCGGAAGCAGGGAGCGCACGCTGTTGCGCAGGGTCTTGCGCCGCTGGCCGAAGGCTGTCTTGACTACGGTGCGGAAAAGGCCTTCGTCGCAGCCCAGGTCAGTCACGCCGTTGCGCGTCAGGCGCACCACGCCGCTCTTGACCTTCGGCGGCGGACTGAACACGCCCTCGTCGACGGTAAAGAGATATTCGACCCGGTACCAGGCCTGGAGCAGCACGCTCAGGATGCCGCGGGCCTTGGTGCCGGGGGCGGCGGCAAGGCGTTCGGCCACCTCGCGCTGGAGCATGCCCGAGCAGCAGACCACGCGGTCCTTCCAGTCCAGGATGCGGAAGAAAATCTGGCTGGAGATATTGTAGGGGTAGTTGCCGATTACGGTAAAGGGACCGTCGCCTGGGAAAAGCTCCTCGGCGGGCATGCGCAGGAAGTCGCCCTCTACTATCCGCGGCTGGGGCTGCGGCAGCTCCGTCCGCAGGTAGGCCACGCTCTCGGAGTCGATTTCGGCTACGGTGACCAGATCGGCCGGATGCTTCTCCAGCAGGAAGCGCGTGAGAACGCCCATGCCCGGGCCGATTTCCAGCAGGGGGATGTCGGGATAGGCGTCCAGGGTGGCGGCTATCCGGCGGGCGATGCCGAGGTCGCGCAGGAAGTGCTGCCCGAGGGCCTTCTTGGGTTTTACGTTCTGCATCATTCGCTCAGTCCCGCGATGCTGCGGATGCGGGCGGGAATATCGGTGTTGTCCATGAATCCGCGGAAGCGGTCGGCTCCGACGCCCAGGGCGCAGACCGGAACGGGGTTGCCGCTGTGGCCGGTGGTGCTGAAGGCCAGGCCGGCGGAAGTGTTGAAAAGCTCGAACACGTCCTTGGCGAACTCGTTGAAGCGGGCGTAGAGCGTCTCCTGGTCCTCGCTGTTGCGCAGCTCGAAGGTCTTGGTGAAGTCTTCCTTAAGTTCTTCCTCCTGTCCGGCGCTGACGGGTACGGCGCCGAAGAGCCCGAGTTTCTCGTTGAGGAATTCCTTCATGTCCTCCCAGGTGAACACGCGGCGGCTGCGCAGGATGGCCTTGCAGTAATCGTTGAACTCCTCCTTGGAGATGCGCTGGCTGTCGATGTACTTCAGACCGTCCTTTGCCCGGTTGAGCAGGCTCAGGGCGCCGGTGTCGTGGTCGGCGGTCACCACAATCAGGGTCTCGTCCGGATGCTGGCGGTAGAAGTCGACGGCAACCTGGATGGCCTCGTTGAAGTTGATGATTTCCTTTATGGCGGCTCCGCCGTCGTTGGCGTGCAGGGCGTGGTCGATGTTGCCGCCCTCGACCATCATGAAGAAGCGCTCCGGCGAGGTGCGCTCGAGCTGGCGCAGGCAGGTGCGGGCCATAAGCGGCAGGTCGAGGACGCCGGGCAGGGAATCGACGGTATAGCCGATGTTCCAGGTCTTGGAGCCCTCGGGGTTGAGCAGCAGCACGCGCTCGGAGCGGATGGAGTCGATGCCCTCGGGACCGCGGACAACCTGCACGCCGTTGGCCTCCAGCCGCGCCCATACGTCGTTGGGCTCGCCGTCGGTGGCCGTGCCGGTAAGGCCCGCGCCGCCTACGAACTGATAGCCGCATTCTGCCATGGTGCAGTCGATGGTATAATAATGTTTGCGCGAGGGCACGTGGGCATAGAAGGCGCCGGGAGTGGCGTCGTCAGGATAGACGCTCGTGGTCAGGCCTACTCCCCAGCCCCTGGCGAAGAGTTCGGCGGCCACGCTCTGCACCGTGGCGCTGTCCGGCGTCACGCCGAGCATGCCGTTGTTGGTCTTGTGGCCTGTGGCCAGGGCAGTGCCGGCGGCCGCGGAGTCCGTTACGGGCGACGAGGCCGAGTAGGTGGTGATCCATCCGAGCTGCTCGAAGGTGTTCATGGTCAGCGGTTCGGTGGCGCCGAGCACCTGGCGGCGGTATGTTTCGGTGGCGTTGACGGGTCCGAGGCCCATGCCGTCGCCGATATAGTAGAAGATGTACTTCGGGGCATCGGCAGCGCCGGCGGCGAGTCCGAAGCAGGC
>USGZ01000227.1 GCA_900554265.1 uncultured Porphyromonadaceae bacterium | reverse complement strand
CGGGGGTATAGCCGCGGCGGCGCAGACCGCAGATGGTAGGCATGCGGGGGTCGTCCCAGCCGGCCACGAGGCCTTCCTTGACCAGGGCCAGCAGCTTGCGCTTGCTCATCACCGTGTAGGTCAGGTTGAGGCGGTTGAACTCGATCTGGCGGGGGCAGTAGCTCTCGTCGGCCAGTTCCTTGACGAAGTACTCGTAGAGCGGACGGTGGACGACGAACTCCAGGGTGCATATGCTGTGGGTCACGCCCTCGAAGTAGTCGCTCTGGCCGTGGGCGAAGTCGTACATCGGGTAGACCTTCCATGTCGTTCCGGTGCGGTGGTGGGGCGTCTTGATGATGCGGTACATTATCGGGTCGCGGAAGTGCATGTTCGGGTTGGCCATGTCGATTTTGGCGCGGAGCACGCGGCTGCCCTCGTCGAACTCGCCGGCGTTCATGCGCAGGAACAGGTCCAGGTTTTCTTCCGGAGTGCGGCTGCGGTAGGGGCTCTCGGTGCCGGGCGTGGTCGGGGTGCCCTTCTGCTCGGCGATCTGCTCGCTGGTCTGGTCGTCGACGTAGGCCTTGCCTTCCTTGATCAGGCGCACGGCCAGATCGAAGAGCTTCTGGAAGTAGTCCGAGGCGTAGTACTCGCGGTCGCCCCAGTCGAAGCCAAGCCAGTGGATATCGTCGCGGATGGCGTCGACGTACTCGACGTCCTCCTTGACGGGATTGGTATCATCGAAACGGAGATTGCACGTGCCGCCGAATTTCTCGGCGATGCCGAAGTCCATGCAGATGGCCTTGGCGTGACCGATATGGAGGTAACCGTTGGGTTCGGGTGGAAAGCGGGTGTTGAGGCGTCCGCCGTTTTTGCCGGCCTGGAGGTCGGCGAATACTTCTTCTTCCACGAAATTCATGCCACGCGGCTGCGTTTCTTCGTTCAAATTTTTCTCTGACATAATCGTATAGGATAATCAAAGTGCAAAAGTACAAAAAAAGCATATAAGTACGGCAAACCCGCCGAAAATTTCCCGAAATTTCCGGCGGGTTGCTTGATTGGGTTGAGTTTATTCCCGATTAATCGGGGTTTACCCCAAGTTATCCCGATTAATCCTGATTATTCTCGATTAATACCGATTAATCAGGATAAATCGGGATTAATCTGAAAAAATACTACCAGTTCTGGAGAATCAGAATCTGGCGCGGGCTCATGGTCATTGCCTCGGGTATGGTGAAGGCCTCGCCGGTTAGGGCGTCGGTCCAGGTCGAGCCGTAAGGGAGGACTTCGACGGTGCGTTCCATGGTCACGTCCAGGGGCTCGTCGTTGCCGTTCATCAGCACTACTACGGCGCGGTCGCCGAGGCGCCGCTCATAGGCGTAGACGCCGTTCTGGGGCATGAAGTGCTTGAGCCGTCCTTTGGCAATCACCTCGTTGGCCTGGCCGCGGCGCCAGTTCAGAAGGCGCGAGAGGAAGTTCCACGCGTCGTTCTGGACTTCGGTGCGGCCGGCGGCGGTGAAGGCGTCGACGCTATCGCCGGGGAAGCCGCCGGGGAAGTCGAGGCGGATATTGCCGTCGGAGATTTTCTTGCTGCCGTTCATGAGCAGCTCGGTGCCGTAATATATCTGAGGAATGCCGCGCGAGGTCAGGAGAACCGTCTGCGCCTGCTTCCAGGCTCCGAGGGAGTCGACGGACTCGGGCATGGCCTCCAGGAAGCGGTCGGAGTCGTGGTTGTCCAGGAAGGTCAGCACGTGCTGCGGGTCGGCGTAGAGGAAGTCCTGGGCCAGGTGGTCGTAGACCTTGTTGAGGCCGTTCCAGGGGTCGGTCTGGCTGTTGAAGGCCTCGCGGCCGTTCTGGATGTACCAGAAGTCCATCACCGTCGGCAGATGGGTGTCCTTGGGATTGAGCTTGCTGCCGCTTTGCCAGAAGGCGCTGCCGGCCTCGTTGGCGTACCAGCATTCGCCTACGATGTTGAAGTTGGGGTACTCGGCCAGTACGTCGCGCGCCCAGTCGCTCATGGCGTCCATGTCGGCGTAGGGGTAAGTGTCCATGCGGATGCCGTTGATTTTCATGGCCTCGATCCACCATATCGAGTTCTGCGTCAGGTACTTCTTCAGGTGGGGATTGCGCTGGTTGAGGTCGGGCATCGAAGACACGAACCAGCCGTTGGTGGTCTTGTCGAAGTCGTAGTCGGACACGTAGGGGTCGTGGACGGTGGTGAGGCGGAAGTTGGTCATCACGTCGCCCTCGGGGTGGTTGTACCAGTCGTGCGAGGGCATGTCCTTCATCCAGGGATGGTTCGAGCCGGAATGGTTGAAAATCATGTCCATCACCACCTTGAGGCCGCGGGCGTGGGCCTCCTCAATGAGCTGGCGGTACTCCTCGTTGGTGCCGAAGCGGGGGTCGACGCGGTAGTAATTCGTTGTTGCGTACCCGTGGTAGGAGCCGCCGGGCATATCGTTCTCCAGCACGGGGCAGAGCCACAGGGCCGTCACGCCGAGGGAGTCGAGATAGTCGAGATGCCGGCGCAGGCCGGCGATGTTGCCGCCGTGGCGCGCGTTGGGACGCGTGCGGTCCGGAGCGGGGCGGAATTCCAGCGAGGCCTCGTCGGCGCCGGCATTGCCGTCGGAGGCGAAGCGGTCGGGCATGAGAAGGTAGAGCACGTCGGAGGCGTCGAAGCCCTCGTAGTCGGCGGCGGCGCGGTCGCGGGCCTTGAGCTCGTAGGGCAGGCGCTCGCTGCGACGGCCCAGGCGGAAGTCTATCTCCATGGTGCCGGGGCGGGCGTCGCGGCCGATGACGAAGTAAAGCAGCTTGTAGTTCGGGCTTTCGAGTGCCGTCTGCTCGCACAGTCGCACGCCGGGATAGTCGACGCTGACTTCGGCGCGGGCGATGTCAGGGCCGGTAACCATTATCTAAAGGGTGTCGTTGGCCATGCCGGTCCACCAGTATGGCGGCTCGACCTTGGTTATCATCGGCGAAGACGCGGCGCTCAGGAGCGACGCCGCTCCGGCAAGTACGGCCGCCGAGAGGGATGAGAATCTTTTCATGGTTGAGTTACTTAATTATACCTTGGTATTATATTGCGGTTTTTGCGTCCGTAAAATTAATAAATTATCGCCATGCCGCCAAAAAATAGTAATTTTGCGCCATGAACGCCGATTCAGACCCAAACGCCACCATCGCTCCGACGGGCCGCTTCGCGCCCTCGCCGAGCGGACGCATGCACCTGGGCAATGTATTCGCCGCCCTGATATCCTGGCTATCCGTCAGGAGCCGCCCAGGAGGCCGTTGGATTCTGCGCATCGAGGACCTCGACCCGCAGCGCTCGCGCATGGAGTACGCCCGGCAGATAGAGGACGACCTCGACTGGCTCGGCCTGGACTGGGACGAGGGCGGTACCGAAGGCCGCGGCGAACACGGACCCTACCTTCAGAGCCTGCGACATGATTTATACCGCCAGGCACTCGGACTGCTCACGGCCACCGGCGACACTTATCTCTGCCACTGCACCCGCGCCGACATAATGGCCACACAGGCGCCCCACGAGTCCGACGGCCGCATAGTCTACGCCGGCACCTGCCGCCCCGCTGCCCGGCCGCCATTTCCGGCGCCAAAAGGGCAGGGCAGCCTGCGCATCTACGTGCCCGACAGCGACATATGCTTCGCCGACCGCCTCTACGGCCCCCAGCGCGTCAACCTGGC
>USGZ01000226.1 GCA_900554265.1 uncultured Porphyromonadaceae bacterium | reverse complement strand
CTCGCGCGTCGACGCCCTGCGCCAGGCCATCGACAAGGCCCGCAGCTTCAAGCTCGACCTCACCGGTTCCTGCATGGCCTCCGACGCCTTCTTCCCCTTCGCCGACTGTGTCGAAATCGCCGACAAGGCCGGCGTGCGCTACGTAATCCAGCCCGGCGGCTCCATCCGCGACACGGACTCCGTCGACTATTGCCGCGAGCATGGCCTGACGATGGTGATGACCGGCTTCCGCCACTTCCGCCACTGATAGCCGCCCCCTCTCCGGCGGCCACCACTACCGACCATTATTCCAACAGAACTCTCCAAACCTCCGATACACAACGCTAAATGAGACTATTCTCACTGACAAAGGAAATAGCGATTGACCTTGGCACCGCCAACACAATCATTATCCATAACGACAAAATCGTAATCAACGAGCCCTCGATCGTGGCCCTGGACAACCGTACGGACAAGCTTATCGCCGTCGGCAAGGAGGCCCACCAGATGGAAGGCAAGGGTCACCCCGGCATCCGCACCGTGCGCCCGCTGCGCCAGGGCGTGATTGCCGACTTCAACGCCGCCGAGCTCATGATCCGCGGCCTGGTGAAGAAGGCCAGCACCAAGAACAACTGGTTCTCGCCCTCGCTGCGCATGGTTATCGGCATCCCCTCCGGCTCGACCGACGTGCAGGTGCGCGCCGTCCGCGACTCCGCCGAGCATGCCGACGGCCGCGACGTCTACATGATTCACGAACCCATGGCCGCCGCCCTCGGCATCGGCCTGGATGTGGAGGCCCCGCAGGGCAACATGATTGTCGACATCGGCGGCGGCACGACCGAAATCGCTGTGATTTCCCTCGGCGGCATCGTCAGCAACAAGAGCATCCAGATTGCCGGCGACGACCTCACCGACGATATCCTCAACCACATGCGCCGCGCCCACAATATCAAGGTCGGCGTCCGCACGGCCGAGCAGATCAAGATGCACGTGGGGTCGGCCCTCACCGAGCTGGACAATCCGCCGGAGGACTACGTTGTCCACGGTCCCAACCTGATGACGGCCCTGCCGCTTGAAATCCCCGTAAGCTACCAGGAAATCTGCCACTGCATCGAGAAGACCATCTCCAAGATCGAGGCCGCCGTGCTGAGCGCCCTGGAGCAGACTCCTCCGGAACTCTACGCCGACATCGTCCGCAACGGCATCTGGCTTGCCGGCGGCGGCGCCATGCTGCGCGGCCTGGACAAGCGCCTGATCGACAAGATCGGCATCCAGTTCCACGTGGCCGACGACCCGCTGCTGTGCGTGGCCAAGGGTACGGGCGTGGCTCTGAAGAACATCCACCGCTTCTCCTTCCTCATCCGCTGACGGCGCGGCCGGGTCTGTTAGACTGTGAACGAGCTGTTCGCCTTCTTCGTAAGGCATTCGAAGTGGTTTGTGTTCGCGTTCTTCGTGGCCGTGAGCAGCATTCTTCTTTTCCGCAGCGACCCTTACCGCCAGCATCTTTACGTGACCTCCGCGGGCCGCGTCGCTTCCGGCGTATACAAGGCCGCAAACAGCGTCACGTCCTACTTCAACCTGCGCGACATCAACGACGACCTCAACCGCCGCAATGCCGAGCTCCAGGCCGAGCTCGCCGGCGCCAACGAGCAGCTGGCCCTGTACCGCCAGATGGAGTTCACCGATACCCTGGTGCCCGAGCCGGACGTGCAGCCCTTTGAGTTCATCGTGGCCAACGTGATCAACAACTCCGTTTCGCATCCGTACAACTACCTTACGATAGACAAGGGCAGCGCCGACGGCGTCCGACCCGAGTTAGGCGTCATCGACGGCAACGGCGTGGTCGGCATCGTGAGCAACGTCGGACCTCACAGCGCCCGCGTAATCTCGCTGCTGAATCCGCACTTCCGCCTTTCGTGCAAAATCAAGCGCACGGACTACTTCGGTTCGATGGTATGGGGAGGCGGTGCTCCGGACGAGGCTCTGCTCGAGGAACTGCCGCGACATACCGTATTCGAGCCCGGCGACACCGTCGTGACTTCCGGCTACTCCGCCGTGTTCCCCGCCGGGCTGCCCGTCGGACTGGTCGAGGAGGCCGAAAGCGACCGCTCGCAGAATTTCTTTACGCTGAAAATCAAACTCTTCGCCAGCTTCACCACTCTGAGCAACGTTCAGGTGGTAGTCAACAACAAGGCCGATGAACTCCGGGCCCTGACCGCCGGCGAGGAGAACGACGCCAAAAAATCTCCATTCGGCAACTGATGACAAAATTCGCCTTCCGCTATGCCCTGAGCTTCATCCTGCTGGTACCCGCGCAGGCCGTCGTGTTCAACCATATGACGCTCTTCGGCGTGGCCGTGCCGATGCTGTTCATCTGGCTGGTGGTGTCGCTGCCGATAACGATGGGCACCAATCTGTCGGTGCTCCTCGGCTTCCTGGCGGGTCTCGGCGTCGACATCTTCTGCGATACTCCGGGCGTCAACGCGCTGAGCTGCACGGTGCTCGCCTTCGTGCGCAAGCCCCTGTTCCATCTCTATGCCTCCTACGACGAAGACCTCGGCGGACGCTCGCCCTCGTCGGCGTCGATGGGCCGCGAAGTATACGTGAAGTTCATCCTGACGGCCTCCGCGCTCTATTCCGCGATGGTTTTCACCGTCGAGGCCCTGCAGCTGTTCAACTTCCGCCTGTGGATACTGCGCGTCTGCGCCTCGGCCCTCTATACCTTCGTGATGCTCTATGCCCTCGACGCGCTAACCTCGCGGAGAAATTGAGTCAATGCGTAATTCATAATGCATAATGCATAATTTGTTAATGTATAATTCATAATGCATAATGCATAATGAGAAATGCATAATTCATAATGATAAATTTTAAATTTAAAATTTAAAAATTTTCCCAACTCCTCCTCACCCCTCATAATTATGCATTATGCATTCTAAATTCTAAATTCTCCCACCTCGTTCCTCGTTCCTCTTAACTCGTCCCTTTTAAAAACTCGTGCGCAAAAACTATAGTCTTGAAAAACGTAAGTACGTTATCGGCGCTTTCATAGTGCTGATTGCCGTCATATACATTTTCAGACTGTTCGACCTTCAGATCAACGACTCCACATATAAGCAGAGCGCCGATTCCAACGCCTTCCTGCGCAAGACTGTCTATCCCTCGCGCGGTCTCATCTACGACCGCAACGGCGAGCTGGTGGTCTACAACCAGCCGGCCTACGACGTGATGCTCATTCCGCGCGACGTCCAGCCCTTCGATACACTCGACTTCTGCAATACCCTCAATATCACTCCGGACGACCTGAACCGGCGCCTGGCCGACATGCGCGCATCGGTGGGCTACTCGTCCTATACTCCGCAGCGCCTGCTGGCGCAGCTCTCGGCCGAGGACTACGGCCGTCTGCAGGAAAAACTCTACCGCTTCCCAGGTTTCTTCATCCAGAAGCGCATTCTGCGCCAGTACGCCATGAGTACGGCGGCCAACGTGCTCGGCAACATCCGCGAGGTGAACCGCGACGACATCGCCCGCGACCCGTACTACGCCTCCGGCGACTATACCGGCGACCTCGGCGTGGAGAAAAGCTACGAGCCCTACCTGCGCGGCATCAAGGGCTGCGAAATCCTTATCCGCGACGCCCGCGGACGTATCCAGGGCCGCTATGAGGACGGCGCCGCCGACGTCCAGCCCGTCTCCGGCCGCG
>USGZ01000225.1 GCA_900554265.1 uncultured Porphyromonadaceae bacterium | reverse complement strand
CGACAAGGAAATGGGGCAGATAGCGGCCGCGGGGGCCAAGCTTCTGCCTGACCAGCTTCCACAAATCTATCCGTATCGGCGACATTTCCATTGAGCTCTCTCATCGCAGGCCGGCATCGCGCCTGGCGATTGAAGCTACAAAATTACGGAATTTCATCCAAAATAGCAAAGCCCCGTCCACGGTCACCACAACGGTCGCAACAAAGAGTCCCGGAGAGTGTATATTTATGTTAATCTTAATTAAATTCGTGTTAAATCCTTGGGGGAGTATTTTCCTGATATTTGCGTATTATTTGAAAATCGCCGACCTTCCTTAGATTAAACGGCTCCGCACCGGAGCTTTACATTCAATACAAACCACTCTGCCCGCTATGCCCGCTTTACGCATATACCTCAGCAAGTTTCTTTCCGCGTGCCTGTTTATGGCGCTGCTCGCTTCGTGCTCCGGCCGCAAGCTCACCCCCTCGCAAATCGTTTCCATCTCGGACTATGTCGACGGCGTGGCCGTGGCAAAGGTAAAAGAATTGGATTTCAGTTATTCGGGCGACTTCTATTACTTCGTAGATGAAGACCTGCGCGTTGTCGAACCGGGGCTGCGACTCAGAGAAATCAGCGATTTCATCGACGGCTACGCCGTAGCGGTCAGCAATGTAAAGACAGGTGAAAACAGCTTCGAAAGCGCGAGGCACATATTCAACCGCAAGGGGCAGCCTATACTGACTGCCAATTACGATGAATCGCTCTTTCTCGTTCCCGGCGGCAAGGCATGGCGCCCCGGCGGACGCGGCATGCAGTTCGTGAATCTGGCCGACACGTCGGTCATCTTAGAGGAAAGGCTGTGGGGACTGGAGGTAACGCCTTCCGGGACCTCCCTTCTCAAACGCACCCGCAGCGACAGGCATGCCGACCCCGACGGCAACGTCAACCTGATGGAATATATGCTCCTGGACCGCAACGGCCGCATCCTCATTCCCTGGGGCCGCATTTCCTATATCGCCGATTTCTCCAACGGCATGGCCAGGGCCTCGAACTCCATCCGCTCCGGCTACCGCTGGCACGTAGACGAGGTATCGCGCTATACCGCGCCGGGCTACAGCTACGGTACGTACGGCTACATCGACGAGCAGGGCCGCTGGAGAGTTCCCGAACAGTACGGTCAGGCCGAGGACTTCAACGAGGCCGGCTACGCCCGCGTTGCCTCACGCCCATACAGCTACGGCGAAAGGACCCAATGGAAATACATCGACCGCACCGGCCGCGTTCTCCAGGGCGCCGAGGCCGACGCCGCACGCCGCAGCTTCAACAACCGTTAATCACCAATCATAATCATATATAAACTAAACAATGGACAACTGTCAAAATCAACCCGCATTCGAGCAGGGTGCTCCCATGCAGCAGACAATCATCGTAGAAACCGAAAAGAAAGGCAACAGCATGGGTACCGCCGGCTTCGTACTGGCCATCCTCGCCATCGTATTCTCCTGGGTTCCCGTTCTGGACTTCATCCTCTGGTTCCTGGGCGCCCTGTTCTCCTTCATCGGCGTATTCCGCAAACCCAAGGGCCTGGCCATCGCCGGTCTGGTAATCTCCTTCATCGGCATCATCATACTTGTTGCGTTCATCGGCACTATCGGTGCGATGATGTCGTTCTAAACGGAGCCGTAAACCCTACACATCATTCCATATGATGAAATGTCAACTCGCAGCAGCAGCCTTAGGGCTGCTGCTGTTCTGTTCCTGCGGCAAAAGCGGCCGCATCGACCCCGACGGGCTCGATTTCGACCCCGAGTTCGACGAAAGCGGCTACGCCATAGCCTATATCGAGGGGAATCCTGTCGTCATCGACCGCAACTACGTGGCCAAGACGCCCATCTGCTCCTTCTTGCAGTACTCGGGCAAGTATATTATGGCCAAACCAGCCGACGGCAGCCGCACGCGACTCTACGACAGTAAATTCACCGCCGTCGATTCGGCAGTCGAATACTTCTCCGAGGTTTCCGACAAAGGCATAATCTGGCTCCAGGACGCCGACAGCAGCATCGTTGCGCGCAAGCTGCCCGAGTGCCGCGACGTTTTCAGAGAGCCCGACGCCGAGGTCTTGCAGGTAACCGACGCCGGCACGGTGCTCCTGCGCCGCTGCGGCGCCCATGAAGTTCAGGTAGAAAACCATGGATTCATGCGCCCGGCCTACGACTATATGATTGCCGATGCCGACGGTGTCATCAAGGCGCCATGGGGTCGATACCGCTATATCGATAATTTCTCGTACGGCCTGGCCAGGTTCACCAACGGAGCCTATTACTGCCGGATGCGCACCGGTCACTTCGCCAACGACGATTTCAGCGACATGTCGTCATATACGACCCATAAGTACGGCTACATAGACGAAAACGGCCAGGTCGCCATACCTGAACGCTACGAAATGTGCGACGCTTTCGATGAAGACGGACACGCACGAGCCGACGTGGTATTCGGCGACGGACAGCCGAACATAATCATCGATTCAGAAGGAAACATCGTAGGCCGCTACCGGGCGACACGAGGAGGACTCTACTGATATGAAAAAATCCGCTATCATTTTTCTGGGAGTCGCAGCGACCTCACTGGTAATTTGCGGCATATGCCTGCTGCTGTACTCCAACTCGTCCGGTGTTCTCTACGAAAAGGGCCTCAAGGCCCTGCTCACCGGCAGATACGACGACGCGCAGGAATACATGCAGCGCGTGGTCGACAAGAACGACGCCCGCCGCGGTGACGCTTACTACGCCCTGGCTCAATGCTGCGCCCACCAGGGCGACAGCGTAGCATCTGCCGACTATCTGCGTCTGGCAGCCCTGGACCTTAACAGGTCGGCCATATCGGAATATTTAACTTATCTTGATGCTCGCCCACAGCTTTTCGAGCAATACACACAGTTCATAGCTGAAATCCACGAGAAAATTCCTGAAGACTGCCAATATGCATCTCGACTTGCAAAACTATATCTCTACGGCGCCGCGGCGTCCGACAGAGCTGGCGAACTGCTTCAGCCTTTCATCAGCCAGTCCGGAACAGACCTCGGCGGAGCAGACATCACCGCCAAAGCCTTGGCCGCACATCTGCTACTGTATGGAAGCGGTGGATATGTCCAGAGTCCGGAGGCGGCATTGTTTTTGGCAAAATCATGCCGGCAACTTCTTACCGATAGTCTAAGCGAAGTCGACGGAGATGCCCTGTACATTCTCGGCAAGCTCGAGTTGGTGGATCTCGCCTACACGCCTGAAGCCAATATGCTTGAGAACCTTGCCCGTGCCCGCAGATATTTCAAGGCCATCAATGCCTCCAAAACATACAGTGTCAATTCCGCTCAATTGAATGAGTTTATACAGTGGCTTGATAGTTTTCTTGACGAATCAGCACGCGTTCAGCACAGCCCCAGCTGGTGGAACCGCCAGCCCAACGACTGGACATCCTTCTTCAATCGCGAAAGCGGCTTCCGCTACATAGGCCACACCAACGGCAGCGGCGACCAAAGTTATAATGGTTTTACGACAGAATACCCGCTCGGCTGGGGTTGCGGCGCCTGGACGCGGGAACACAATGCTGCCGTAGGCAAATGGGGCAATAATGGCCACATACTGAAAGGTATCTACGTCTACCGCTCCGGCTCAGTCGAGCTTTTGAATTAAATTGTCCCATATACAAAAAAGC
>USGZ01000224.1 GCA_900554265.1 uncultured Porphyromonadaceae bacterium | reverse complement strand
GAGCGCACTGGCCCAGCTGCAGGGCGACGACTATCCGGACTTTTTCGAAATCCGCGGCGAGATACTTCTGCCGAAGGCCGCCTTCGAGCGCCTCAACACCGAGCGCGCCGCCGCCGGTGAGCCTCTCTTCGCCAATCCCCGCAATGCCGCGGCAGGTACCCTCAAGACCCAGGATACCGCCGAAGTCGCCCGCCGCGGCCTCGACGCATACCTCTACTATCTCTTGGGCGAGAATCTGCCCTACGACAACCATTACGACAATATGCTCGCCGCACGCCGCTGGGGCTTCAAGGTTTCGACGGATATGGCGCTGCTTCACTCGCTGAGCGAGGTCGACTCCTATATCGCCCACTGGGACAGCGCCCGCAAGGACCTGCCTGTGGCTACCGACGGTCTGGTGTTCAAGGTCAACAATCTGCGTCAGCAGCTGAACCTCGGCTATACCGCCAAGAGCCCGCGCTGGGCCGTGGCCTACAAGTTCGCCGCCGAGCGCGCCGCAACGCGCCTGCGCTTCGTGAGCTTCGACGTGGGCCGTACCGGTGTGATTACCCCGGTGGCAAACCTGGAGCCGGTCCTGCTGTCCGGCACAATCGTTAAGCGCGCCTCGATGCACAACGACGACATCATACGCACCCTCGGAGTCCATGAGGGCGACATGCTCTACGTAGAGAAGGGCGGCGAGATTATCCCCAAGATTACCGGCGTAGAACTTTCCGAACGGCTGCCCGGCGCCGAGCCCGTGCGCTTCGTAAGCCACTGCCCGGCCTGCGGCACGCCCCTGGTGCGCAACGAGGGCGAGGCTGCCTGGATTTGCCCCAACCACCGCGGCTGCAACCCTCAGATCGTAGGCCGCATAGAGCACTTCGTCGGCCGCCGCATGATGAACATCGACGGCCTCGGCGAGGAGACGGCCGCCCTGCTGGTCGACCGCGGCCTGATTACCAACATCGCCGACCTCTACGACCTGCGCCCCGAGCAGATCAGCGTCCTTCCCGGCTTCGGCCCCAAAAGCGCGCTCAGGCTCGTCGAAGGTATCGCCGCCAGCGCCGAAGTGCCATTCGAGAGGGTGGTCTACTCGCTGTCGATTCCCTATGTCGGCGAGACCACGGCCAAGAAAGTGGCCCGCGCCGCCGGAAGCATGGACCGCCTGATGGCCATGACCGAGCCGGAACTCCAGGCTATCGAGGACGTCGGGCCAAACATCGCCAAAACCATGTTCGAATTCTTCCGCGACCCGGAGAATCTGGATATCATAGAGCGCCTGCGCGCTGCCGGCGTCCAGATGTCGACGGACTATGTCGAGGCCGAGAAGGGCGACGCCCTCGCCGGCAAGTCGTTCGTCATCAGCGGTGTATTCGCCCGTCACAGCCGCGACGAGTACAAAGCCATAATCGAGGCCAACGGCGGCCGCAACGTAAGCGGCATTTCGAAAAAGACGGACTATGTACTTGCCGGCGAGAACATGGGACCCGCCAAGCTCGAGAAAGCCACGGCGCTCGGCATCCCGGTTATCGACGAGGAGCAGTTCCTGGAGATGATTTCGGGAGAAGCCGCCAAAGAATCGGACCAATTGGACTAATTAGCCCAATTAGAGTAATTGACTATTTTTCGGAGCCGCAGGCGCTTACCGTATTCCTTTCTCTGCGAGCCATTCGAGGAAGGCGCGGTAGTCGCCGCCATTGAACAGGTTGAGGTCGACGTCATGGCCGATGCCGAAGGCTTTGCCGTCGTCCGCGAACTGCCAGATCACGCAGTCGCGGTTCCGGGGGCGTTCGCGGTAGTTGGCCACCCAGAACTCATAGTCGTCGAAGCCGTGGCCGTGAAGGTAGTCGCGGTAGTAGTTGTCGTAGGTATATATAATCGGTTTTACTCCGTAGTGGTCCTCTACGGCCCTGAGCCACTCGCGGGCGATACGCAGAATCTTGCGGTGCTGCCGACGCATCACGCTATGCTTTATCTCGAGGTCCAGTACAGGAGGCATATCGCCCGATACCAGGGGCGTATTGGCTATGTAGTAGCGTGCCTGTTCGCGGCCGCTGCTGTTCGGCGACAGGAAATGGTAGGCTCCGCGGACTATTCCGTGCCTGCGCGCGCCTTCGAACTGCTGGTCGAAATAGGCGTTGCGCAGGTTGGTGCCCTGGGTGGACTTGACGATGATGAACATCACGGGCTGCAGGCAGTCGCCGCTGCGGGTCAGCAGGCCGCGCTTGCTCGATGGCAGCGCAAGACGCCGCCAGTCGATTTCGCGCTGGTATTTCGATACGTCGAGGCCGTAGACACGGTCGCCGGTTCGGAAGGCCTGGTCCGGTATTTCAGTAAGCTCTCCGCGTTCCCAACGCCCGTAGGCCATCGTGCTGTCCGCGTACTGCATCAGTCCCAGACCCTCCTTGTAGCCCATGTTCCACCAACCGGTATAGACATTTCCGTTGGTATAGCGGCAGATGCCGAATCCGTGCTGGAGGCCGCGGCTTGTGCCGCCTACATAGAGATAATTGGCCGCCCGCAGGGTGTCGGCGCTCTCCCGGGCCGCAAGCCAGGGGCAGAGGAGGGTGCAAAGGATAAGGAAGAGGACCGCCAGGGACGCTCCGCCGGGAATGATGTCTGTCTTCATAAGCGCAAAAATAAGCAAAAAATTCGGCATACGGCAGCCTGCGTTTGGCCGAATAGATGATTTTCGTTATTTTTGCTTGTTTTTTCGGGCCCGGGAGCTTTCGGCTCCCGATTCGGACAGACTTATCGTATATGGACCAGTTGCTTTACATCTTACCGCGCGGCCTGGCCATCGGCATCCTGATTTCGGCGCCGATGGGTCCGATAGGTATGCTTGTAATCCAGCGCACGCTCTGCAAGGGCCGGTGGCCGGCATTCTTCACCGGTATCGGGGCCGCGCTGAGCGACCTGATATACTGCCTGCTGACCGGATTCTGCCTGAGCTTCGTCACGGACTTCATCGATGTCCACCGCCTGGCTATCCAGATAGTCGGCAGCATAGTGCTCGCGGCATTCGGCTACTATCTTTATACCAAGAATCCCACCCGCGCCCTCAAGGCAGCCGACGTCAACGCGGGCAATTACTGGAGCGACTTCGGCTCCGGCTTCCTGCTGACATTCTCCAATCCGCTGATACTCTTCTTTATAATAGGCCTTTTCGCCCGCTTCACATTCCTTGTGCCCGAATTCCGTATCTACCATTATATAGTAGGCTACGGAGCGATTTTCGGTGGCGCCCTCGGATGGTGGTATCTTGTCACCAAGTTTGTCGACAAGCTCAAGAAGAGAATCAACGTCCGCTCCCTCAAACTGATCAACCGCATTATCGGCCTGATACTCTTCGCCATGGCTGCCATAGGCATAGTGATGGCCGTCTATGAGCTTATATGACATTATGGACCGACCTTCCCTGAAAATTCCCCGCATTGAGAATCTCGCGGCAATCCAGAGCCCGGAGGCCGTGATCAACATCCTCGACGACCACGGCGTGCGCAGCAACATCGACTGTCTGAACTGGCCCGCGGCCTTCCCCTATAAGCCGCTGGCCACATTCGCCGCCGCGCACGACGGCCGCAGCCTCTGGGTCGACTTCCTGGTGCGCTGCAACTATCTGCGCGCCGTCAACTGTCAGGATCAGTCGCCCGTGAGCCAGGACAGCTGCGTGGAGGTATTCCTCCAGCCGCGCCCGGGCGGCGAGTACTGGAACTTCGAG
>USGZ01000223.1 GCA_900554265.1 uncultured Porphyromonadaceae bacterium | reverse complement strand
CCTTCTCCGTCATCAAGCCGGTGGGAGCCGCCTTGCAGCGGGCGGAGCTGGGCGGCGCGCTCCTTGCTGTCCGGGAGGATGGCGCCGAGGGCCGCGGCGGTGCTCAGGGCGGTGCATTTGTGCATCAGCAGCTCGGGGATTACCGGCGCGTCGGCTATCAGGTTGGGCAGGGTGACGTAGGGGATGCTCAGGATGTGCGACATGATGCCGTAGACCACCGACGAGCCCGCGCCGCGGTAGAGGGCGACTTGCGGCACGCCGGCCAGGGCCGTTTCCAGCGTCGCCGTGCCGGAGGTCACCAGGGCGGCGCGGCAGTGGGCGAGGATATGGGCCGCATGGGGCGCGCGGACAACGGGGCGCCGGGCGCCGAGTTCGGCGTAGAGGGCGTCGTCGATACCGGGGGCGCCGATAATCACGCCCTCGTAGCGCGGAAAGAGGTCCAGGGCGTCGCACATGATTTCCAGGTTGCGGCGGATTTCGTTCTTGCGGCTGCCCGGCAGCAGGGCCACCAGAGGCTTGTCGGGCAGATTGTTGGCTTCGAGGAACTCCTTGCGCGAGGGCGCGGCGGCCAGCGCGGCGTCGACCTCGGCGACGGACGGATTGCCTACGTAGGTGGCGCTGCCGCCGTTAGCGCGGTAGAATGCCGGCTCGAAGGGCAGGATCGAGAACACGCGGCGTACGAGGTGGCGGATTGTCTTGAGGCGCCATTTTTTCCAGGCCCAGATTTTCGGCGAGATATAGTAGTAGACCGGAATGCGGTTCTTGTAGGCTGTCTCGGCGACCTTGAGATTGAAACTGGGGTAGTCGATGAGAATCAGCGCGTCCGGCGCGCTGAGCAGCAGCGTGTCGCGGGCCTTGGTAAGGATGGCGCCGATGGTGCCGATGTTCTTGATAACCTCGGTGAAGCCCATGTAGGCCATGTCGCGGTAGTGGACTATAGGCTCGCAGCCGGCGGCTGCGGCCATGGCGTCGCCGCCGAAGAAGGTGAATATCGCCCCGGGGTCGGCTTTGCGCAGTTCGCGGATGAGGTCGCCGCCGTGGAGGTCGCCGGAAGCTTCGCCGGCTATGAGGAAATAATGCATTGTAGATTCGTTACTTGCGGCGTTTGGAGAAAAATTCTTTCATCAGGGCGGCGCAGGGCTCGGCCAGGACGCCGCGGATTACCTCCGCCCGCGGGTGGAAGAAGCTGCAGCCGGGCCGGAGAATGCCGCTGTAGCCCCGCTTGGGGTCGTCGGCACCGATTACGATGCGCCTCAGCTGGCTCCAGCCGATGGCGCCGGCGCACATCGGGCAGGGCTCGACGGTGACGTAGAGGGTGCAGTCGCTCAGGTACTTGCCCTTCATCTTCTGCGCTGCGGCGCTGATGGCGAGCATCTCGGCGTGGGCCGTCACGTCCTTCAGGGCCTCGGTGAGGTTATGGCCGCGCCCGAGGATATGGCCGCGCCCGACCACCACCGCCCCGACGGGAATCTCGCCCCGCGCGGCGGCCTGGCGCGCTTCGGCGAGGGCCAGGCCCATGTAGTATTCGTCGTCGTCGCGGTCGAACATCAGTCGAGGTTTATGGTCATGCCCTCCTGGGCGGCGATTACGGTGGGAAATTCCTCGGACGCCTGGACCACGAGCACGCTCTCGTCCTTTATCGTCTTGGAATAGTGGCCGATAAGCAGCTTGCCGGCTCCGGCCTGGGCGGCGATGCGGGCGGCCTCGCGCGCCGTCGAGTGGCCGCGGGCGCTGGCCTTGGAGGCGCTGTCGTCGCCGTAGGTGGCCTCGTGGTAGACCACGTCGACGCCGCGGATGATGTCGGCCACGTGGCGGTTGTAGGCCGTGTCGGAGCAGTAGGCGTAGCTCATCGAGGGCGACGGCTCACGGGTGAGGCGCGCGTTCGGAATCACGCGGCCGTCGGGGGCAGTCCAGTCCTCGCCCTCGCGCAGCGACTGCATCGCGTAGTGCGGAACGCCGTAGAACTTGGCCGCCTCGCCGTCGATATGGCGCTCTTTGGGCTTCTCGCGGAAGAGGAAGCCCACGCAGGGAACGCGGTGGCTCAGCTGGAATGCGCGGATGGTCAGGTGCTTGCCGTCGAGCAGCACGCCCGGCGCGCCCGGGTCTATGATATCGAATTTCAGGTCGAAGCTCAGTTCGGGGCAGAATACCTCCATCACGTGGCGGAGCACCTCGGCGCCCTGCTCGAAGATATGGACCGTGACGGTGCCCGTGACGCCGTGGAGCGCCATGGTCGACAGCAGTCCCGGCAGCCCCATGAAGTGGTCGCCGTGGAGGTGGGAGATGAAGATGTCCGTGATTCTGGCGAAGGAGATGCCATAGCGCTGGAGCTGGAGCTGCGTGCCCTCGCCGCAGTCCACGAGCATCACCCTGCCGCCGTAGCGGATAGCCTGGGCTGAGGGAAAGTGGCGCAGGGTGGGTGTCGCCGACCCGCATCCCAGTATGGTCACTGAAAAATTACTCATATGCAAAAGTAGCGTTTTGCCCTCATATCTGCAAATTGCAAGCAAGAATAAGAGTTAAAGAATATGCGACCGACAGGCGGCGCAGCCGCGCAAAGGGTGTAGGGACCTCCGTGTCCCGACTATTCGCCTGAGTGCATTTATCGCCTGCGGAGCGGACAGTGGAGGTGGGTGCGTCTCGCACCCACACCTGGAGGAAGCGCATTTATTTGGAATCCAGGCTGCTGTGTCGGGGCGAGACGCCCCGACCTCCACGGAGGCTTCGCCGCTTGCGTTGATGGAAGCCCCTCTATGGCCATTGCCGGGCGGACGCGATGAATCGCGTCCCTACATGCCTGAAAAATCAGCTAAATGCAAATCAACGGGCGTAGAAGCGCAGGGAGGAATTGAGGAGGGGGAAGGTGAGGGTCAGGATGCGCTCTTCCGGGTCGACGTCGGCGTAGGCTTCGGCGTCGACGGGGCGTCCGGCGGCGTCGAGCCAGCGCAGCGTGTAGTGGTTGCGGAAGGGGGTCGGCTCCAGGTGACCCTTGAGCCGGGGCGCCGCGGAGGCATCGGGCGGCAGACAGACGATGTCGTAGCCGCCGGTCGTGCCGGCGACTGTCGCCAGGATGTAATGCTCGCGCAGCTCGGCCAGCTCGGGGTCGGTGTTGCGGTCGAGATAGTGCCACACGGCGAGCATCGGGTCGGCCGAGGTTCCCGCTCCGGGCAGAGGACCGGCGAAATATTCCGGCGCCGGGATGCTGTCGGCCAGCAGGGTATTGCGCAGAACCGTCAGTCCGGCGGGATTGTCGTAGTCTATGCCGTCGGCGTCGGAGGCGCTGAAAACTACGGGAATAAGCACGGCGGCGCCGTCGCTCCCCGCTTCGGCGGCAGCTCCCTCGGGCCATGCGCGCAAAACCAGCGACACGGCCGCCTGGTGGCGGTACGATACCGGCGCGCGGCTCTCGGCGATGAGGCTGTCGCCTCGGTAGTAGCGGCAGCGCAACTCGGCGCCAGTCAGTGAATTGTCCGCCGTCTGCGCCGGAATGACGGCCTCGAAGCGCAGACTGTCGGCCCAGCGCAGGCCGACTGTGGCGTCCGAAGTCCGCGCAGCGGCGAAGCGCACGTGGCGCACGGCCGTCTGTCCGACGGCGCAGGCCGCAGCCATCGCCGCGGGCGAACTGACGGAGCGCTATCCTGAGCGCAGGATCGTGACCATCGACACTTATGCTGCTTCACTCGGCGAAGGCTTGCAGGTGCTGGAGGCGGCGGAGATGA
>USGZ01000222.1 GCA_900554265.1 uncultured Porphyromonadaceae bacterium | reverse complement strand
GGGGCCGCGCCTCCAACGTCGTAGGCATCTTCGCCCTGGACAAGGACGCGAAGCTCGACGGCCTCAACATCGCCGTCGTCGACGACGTGATAACCACCGGCGCCACCGTCCGCGAGGCCATCCTGACAATCGGCCGCGCCGGCGCCCGCCCCGCCACCGTCAGCGTCCTCTCCCTCGCCCTAGCCGGCAACGACTGAAAATTACTTGCAACCAATTCCCAAACTATTCCAACTTTTCAAAATTGGAATAGTTTGGATTACTTTCCCTCATCAACAGCCGCCGAAAACCCGGGCCCCTGAATATACCCTCTCTTTTGTTTATTAAAAGATATTTCCGCGAGTATACCCCTGTCTACAAGCCCCTGGATATCATGCTTGGCTGTCGTTGGACTTACAATAAGTCGTGATGTCACATCTTTAACAGTCAATACAAGTTTATCGTTCTCAAGGAACATATAGATTATCTCGGCCTGCCTTTGATTTATATTCCCTAATCTCAGGAGCCTGCTCATATCTTTCTGTTCGGCAGTCTTTTTCGATATGTATTTCCTTAAATCCTCAAAGGATTTATTTAAAGCATCCAGATGATATGTAATGAAGTAGCCCATATCATTTGCGTCAGCTTCTACTTTGAGGAAAGCCTTTTCATACGACGCCTTTGATTGGTATATTATTCTCGATATCGAAAGATATTCAGTCAGCCAATAGCCCTCTTTGAGCATATACCAATGAAACAGAGCTCTCGCAGTCCGTCCATTTCCATCCACGAATGGATGAATATAGGAAATGAAAAAATGCACTATGACCGCCTTAATGACCGGATGTATAAAATAGCTTGCGTCATTAGTGTTGGCAAACCCTACAAGCCACTGCATGGCTTGGGGAATTTCCATATAATCCGGGGGAGTATGGACAACCTCACCTGTAATAGCGTTACCGACAACTACATCATTGTTTTCTCTGAAACGCCCACTATCCTCTGGATTATCCAGAGTTTGGTCCGTAATCAGAGAATGTATTTTACAAACTAGTTCGATAGATAATGGCTCCTCAGTATGTGCCGAAAGAAAGTTTATGGTCTGATAATTATTATATATCATTCTCTGCGACTTATCTTTTGGCGCAATCTTCTTCCGAAGCATCTCCTTTGCTACTTTTCTGGTAGTCGACGCGCCCTCCATTTGGCTTGAAGAAATTGCCTCCTCCATAATCGACCCGACCAAATATCTCTGGCGGTTTGCTTGAGGGATAATTGATTCGCTTCCCCATAGACCGCCAAATTTCATATCAAACTCATGACAAAGTCTCATCATTTTATTTGTCAGACTGAAACTCAGTTTGTAAGGAAGATAGACATTAACAATCTTAGACTCTCTCAATTTCTTTAGAAAAGCCCATAAACTAATACCCCCTATGCCACTGGGCGTAATTTTATACTTGACATCGCTCCAATATATGTAATCATCTTGGAGCTTGTTTAAGTACTTTATGTCAGATTCACTCAGAGTAGTCCAATCAAGGGCTTTAAGAGAGTCAGATAGAATCGGCGGCTGTTCAATCATGATTATTCCATTAAATATTTATGCAAAAATACACAAACTATTCCAATTTTGCAAAATTGGAATAGTTTGTAATAGAATAAGGATTTCTATTTTCTTATACTGCCCATTTCCTTCATTATACAATACCCTCTTCTGCCTCGATTGAACTCGATTGAAAACAGATCTGGGGCACTTTAATGGCGGGGGATTGTTCATGTTTGGCAAATTTTTCGTATCTTTGTGCCCTGTACCAAGAGTCGGTCCTCTAAATGCATTGGCTTCAGGGTGCCCGCAGCCGGGATTATTCTGCGCCGCGGGTCTTTCTGCGGTTAACATCCACCGGGTCCGCCTCGACGTCATGCGAGACTTACTTAACAATATATACAATTCATCTAAAAATTGGACAAAGTCAGCCACACAGACAGCCTTAGCCTGGTGCCAGAAGGCGTAACAAGCTCGACAACAGGCATATGCTCATCCGAGAAAGGTCCTGCCGACAATGTCCTGGGAAAACTGAGATGAAAGCATGCTTCATGGGGCTGGGCTATATCGGCCTGCCTACAGCAATCACCGCAGCCATGCACGGCGTGGATGTACTCGGTGTCGACATAAATCCCGACGTTGTCGCCAAGACCAACGCCGGCGAACTCCATATAGTAGAGCCGGGTCTGGCCGAGAAGCTCCTCGAAGTGACAAGGGCCGGCAAGCTCGTCGCCAAAACCGCTCCCGAGGCCGCCGACGCCTTCTTTATCGTGGTTCCCACGCCCTTCAAGGGCGACCATCAGCCCGATATCTCCTACGTCCGGAGCGCCACGGAGGCCGTAATCCCCCATCTCAAGCCCGGCGACCTCTTCGTAATCGAATCCACCTCACCCGTGGGCACCACCGAGCTGATGGCCGAGCTGATTTTCAGCCGCCGCCCCGAACTCAAGGGCAAAATCCACATCGCCTACTGCCCCGAGCGCGTGCTCCCCGGCAACGTGCTCTATGAGCTTGTCCACAACGACCGCGTAATCGGCGGTCTGGACGCCAAGTCGACCGAGAAGGCCAAGGCTTTCTACGGCATGTTCGTCAAGGGCGAGCTCCACAGCACCAACGCCCGCACCGCCGAGATGTGCAAGCTAACCGAGAATTCCAGCCGCGACGTGCAGATAGCCTTCGCCAACGAGCTCTCGCTGATCTGCGACAAGGCCGGCATCAACGTGTGGGAACTTATCCGCCTGGCCAACAAGCATCCGCGCGTCAATATCCTCCAGCCGGGCTGCGGCGTCGGCGGCCATTGCATCGCCGTGGACCCCTACTTCATCACCGCCGCCTATCCCGAGGAGAGCCGCATCATCGCCACGGCCCGCGAAATCAACAACTACAAGGCCGACTGGTGCGCCGAGAAGGTTATCAACGCCATCCTGCGCTTCGAGCTCAAGAACGGCCGCAAGCCCGTGGTGGCCATGATGGGCGTGGCCTTCAAACCGGACATCGACGACCTGCGCGAGAGCCCCGCCAGGACCATCATCGGCAAAGTGCTCGCCGACTCGAACAACGCCCGCATCCTCGTTGTTGAACCCAATATCAGGGAGCATCCCGAATTCAGCCTCACTCCCTACCAGGAAGCCTACGACGAAGCGGACATCGTGGTGTTCCTCACCGCCCATACCCCCTTCCGCAGTCTGCCCTGGCGCGAGGACAAGACCATCCTCGACTTCTGCGGAATCTTCAAACGCTGACACCCTATGGCCGAAAGCAATAAGGACACCCAGCAGCCCGAACGCGCGGACCTCCGCGGAGTGAAGGTCTACCCCTTCACCGAGCCGGAGGCGCTGATGGACTTCGCCGAAAGGCGCAAGGGCATACTCATTGCCGTTAATGCCGAGAAAATCGCCAACGCCAGCGAACTCACGCGCGGCTTAATCAACAGCAACATAGGCTACTGCGACGGCGTAGGCGCCGTTATGGCCACGCGTCAGAAAGGCTACCGCGTCGAGAAAATAGCCGGCTGCGAGCTGTGGCTGAAAATCATCGGGCGCCACTACAAGGACCGCACCTTCTACTTCGTCGGCGCCAAGCCGGAAGTCCACGCCGCCACCATCGAGCGTCTGCGCCGCGACTTCCCCGGCATCCACATCGTCGGCCACCGCGACGGCTACCTCAAGACCGACGGCGAGCGCAAGGCGCTGATCGACGACGTAGCCGACCG
>USGZ01000221.1 GCA_900554265.1 uncultured Porphyromonadaceae bacterium | reverse complement strand
CGCGGAGGTCCGGACGCTGTTCGGGAACGGCTACCGCGAGGTGACGCTGCTGGGGCAGAACGTCAACTCCTACCGCTTCGGCGAGGTGGACTTTCCCGGCCTGATGCGCCGCGTGGCCTCCATTTCGCCCCTGCTGCGCGTGCGTTTCGCCACGTCGCATCCCAAAGACATGAGCGATGCGCTGCTGGAGGCGATGGCTTCGCGCCCGAACATCTGCCGCGCGATCCATCTGCCGGCCCAGTCGGGATCGACCGAAGTGCTGCGCCGCATGAACCGCAAATATACGCGCGAATGGTATCTCGACCGCATCGCCGCCATCCGCGCAAAGGCTGCCGTCGCCGCATACGAGGCCGCACGACGCATCAACCGCCCCGCAGCGCGCCCCGAGGCCAATACCGACGCCGGAAAATGATGAAATCGCGAATAGACATAAACCCGGCCCTCCGAGGTACCGGCATCGGCACGCTCGCCGGCGCCGTGGCCTCCTGCGGGCTGCCCGACGCCTGCGAAATCATCTACCGCGGCCGCAACGTGCTGGCCCTGCTGGAGAGCGCCGGTCTGGTCATTAAGTGCTATGCCGTTCCCGGATTTATAAAGGGACTGATATACCGCTGGTTTCGTACGCCTAAGAGCCTGCGCGCCTACCGCAACGCCCTGAAGTTGCAGGAACTCGGAATCCCTACTCCGGCGCCGGCATTCGCCATCGAGAACTACAGCCACGGTCGCCTGACTACAAGCTACTACGCCTGCGAGGCCCTCGTCGGCTGGAACGACATCCACGACGTCGAGCAGCGCCCCGACTTCCCCGAAATCGCCCGCGCCCTGGCCGAATTCATCTACCGGATGCACGCTCAGGGAGTGATGATGCTGGACATGAACCCCGGCAACATACTCTTCCGCGAAAAGGAGGGCGGAGGCTGGGAATTCTCGCTGGTGGACATCAACCGCATGTATTTCGGCGAGGCGAGCCGCCGCCGGCTGGTCGAAAACAATTTCCGGGCTCTGACCGATACCGTCGAAGGTTCCGTGGCCGTCGCCTGCGAGTACGGACGTCTGCTCGAGCGCGACGGCATCGATTTTCCCGGCGGCGGCGACATGGGCCGGCGTGCCCGCGCCATCTACGAGGACTTCTTCCGACGCCGGCGCCGCAAATACGCCGTAAAGAACTTCTTCCGCGGCAAAAAATAGCATTCTCTCTCATTCTTCAAGCGCAAACGTCAATGAAACTGAAAATAATCTGCAAGAACCTCGGACGCGAGGTGGAAATCGAAGGCGGCAGCACGCTCATGGATATCGCGGCCTCCCTGGCCCCCGAACTCGGCTTCCGTCCCATATGCGCGCGTGTCAACAATAAGACCGAGGGCATGGACTACGCCGTCTACCGCCCCAAGCTCGTCGAGTTCATGGACCGCACCGTCGGCTCCGGTCCACGCGTCTACCTGCGCTCACTGTGCATGCTCCTCTACCGCGCAATCTCCGCCGTGATTCCCGGGAGCAAGCTGCGCATCGAGCACTCGGTGTCGCACGGCTACTACGGCGTCATCAAGGACCACGGACGCCTGACCGAGGCCCAGACAACGACAATCCTGCGCGAGATGCGCCGCCTCAGCCGCATGGCTCTTCCCTTCGTGCGCCATGAGGTTCCCGCCGAAGAGGCCGAGGCTGTTTTCCAGGCCCAGGGCCTCGAGGACAAGCTCGAACTTATAAGTTCCACGCATCCGCTTTTCTTCACCTACTATACCCTCGACGGAATCAGCGACAGCTACTACGGCACCCTGGCTCCGGCGACGGACTACATCGATGTTTTCGACATCAAGCCTTACGCCGACGGTTTCCTGCTGCTGAGCTTCGACCCCGCGGACCCATCGCGGCCTGCGAAGATGATCGAACAGCGCAAGATGTTCCGCGCGTTCACGGACTATCTGGCCTTCAACCGCATCATCGGAGTAGGCGACGTCGGTCGCCTGAACATGGCCGTCCGCAACCGTCGTGCAGCCGACATAATAAACGTGGCCGAGGCGCTCCACGAGAAGAGCATCGCCCGCATCAGCGAGGACATCGCCCAGCGCTACGCCGCCGGAGGAGCGCGCATAGTCCTTATTTCAGGACCATCCTCCAGCGGCAAGACAACCACTACAAAGCGCCTCGGCATCCAGCTGATGACCAACCTGCTGCGGCCGCAACTCATCTCCCTGGACGATTACTTCGTCAACCGTCAGGATACCCCGCGCGACGCCGACGGCGACTACGACTACGAGAGCCTCTACGCCCTGGACCTCGACCAGTTCAACAAGGACCTCAACGACATCCTCGCCGGCAAGGAAGTAGAGATTCCCTCCTATAATTTCGAACTCGGATGCCGCCAGTACAAGGGCAACCGCGTCAAGCTCGGCCCCGGATCGATTCTGCTGGTCGAGGGTATACACGGCCTCAACCCCGAGCTTACCAAGGCCATTCCCGAGCGCGCCAAGTACCGCCTGTACGTCTCCGCCCTCACAACCCTGAGCATCGACGACCACAACTGGGTGCCCACCACGGACAACCGCCTGCTGCGCCGGATAATCCGCGACTACAAGTACCGCGGAACCTCCGCCGAGGAAACCATCCGCCGATGGCCCAGCGTGCGCCGCGGCGAGGAAAAGTGGATTTTCCCCTATCAGGAAAATGCCGACGCGATGTTCAACTCCTCGCTCATTTTCGAGCTCGGCGTTATCCGCGACTATGCGGACAATATCCTGCGCACTGTCCCCAACGACGTGCCCGAGTACGCCGAAGCCTACCGCCTGCGCAAGTTCCTTAGCTATTTCCTGCCGATAGGTACCCACCTCATCCCCTCTACGAGCCTCCTGCGCGAGTTCCTCGGCGGCAGCTCTTTCAAGTACTGACCATGCGCGCCTTCCTCCTTCCGGCACTTCTGCTCGCTGCCGCTTCGGTAGTCCTGGCTCAGGCGCCCGCCGCGGACGCCGACGCCGTGCTGAAATCCCGCGCTGACCGTGCTTTCGAGGCCGCCGACTGGCCGTCGGCACAGGCGCTCTACGTGGTTCTGGCCGACCGGGAGCCCGAGGCTCCGCTGAACTATGCCCGTGCCATCGTCGCCGGCGAGTGCCGTGGCGACACTGCCCTGAGTGCCGAGATGGTGAATCGTGCCATGGCTGCCGGCCTCCCTCTGGACAGCGTGCTCGTGAAGGTCGAGAACGAGAGCTACCGGCTTGCCGACGGCGACATGTACCCGGCCCTGCTGCGCCGCATCGCCGTGCAGCTGCCTTACCTGCGCCGGGCCCTGCAGGTGCGTCTGCTGGACCACTCCGTGTTCCGCGCCGACCATGCCGCAACCATCGCCACGGCTTCCGACCTACTGCGCGGCATGCCCGAGGACGCCGCCTTCGCCGGAATGCTCGGCACCCTGGCACATGCCTATCTCATGAACGGCCAGGACAGCCTCGCCATGGCAACCTACAGCCGGGTCCTCGCCCTCGAGCCCGACGACTACGATGCCCTCGTCGCTCTGGGAAACTATTATATCTCCTCGGACCCCGACAAGGCCCGCGACTGTCTCCTCCGCGCCTACGCCGTCCGTCCGACCCCTTTCGTGGAACGACTTATCCAATCCCTGAAGAGATGAAAATTACAGTATACTGCGGCTCGAGCTCCCGCCTCACTCCCGAATATACAGCCGCGGCCGCCGAAGTTGGCCGCCTGATTGCGCGCCGGGGCGCCACTCTTGTCTACGGCGCCGGCCGTACCGGCA
>USGZ01000220.1 GCA_900554265.1 uncultured Porphyromonadaceae bacterium | reverse complement strand
GATAAGGGCGAACCAGCCGGTCCATTCAAGCTCGGCCAGCCGAGCGAAGAGGAAATATAGGGCCGTGGCGATGGCGTAGGTATAGAACACCCAGGTCGGCGTTTCGCCGAGTTTCGACACGATGAAGAAGCGGTGGAATACCAGCGCCACGCCGAGCATCGCCAGGGCCGCGCCGAGTCCGAGCAGCAGGCGTCGTCCGGCATTCATCCTGCAGAGCCGCGAGGCCGCCAGCGACAGCATCACGCCGCCCAAGGTCAGAGACACCAGGCAGCCGTTGCCGAAGTGGACGATGCCCAGCAGGGAGCCGTAGAAATGGCCTTCGGGCACCGGCAGCAGCGGCTGAGCGCCGAACTCGGCCCGCAGCGGTGTGTTCAGGATACATACCAGCAGGGCGAGGAAGAATACCAATATCAGGTAAGCCGGACGCTTGCGCAGAAGCATATAGCTCACGGCGCAGAAAAGGTACGCCCAGCCGAGGAGCCCGAGGATTCCCCACCATGATGCCTTGAAGGGCGAGCCGTCCGGATGGCGCAGGGTGAACATCAGATAAAGCAGTATGGCCCAGCCGACGCACTTGAGTGCCGTCCACAGATGCCGGTATTCAGGTGTGCCGGGATAACGGTTCCAGACCAGCACAAAGCCTATGAACATTAGTATATAATAGGCGCCCCGGTTGTAGGGCAAGTCGCCGGCGATACTTCCGCTATTGACGGTGAAGACGCCCATCACCAGTAGGGCGAAAGTGCGCGAGAGAATGTGGCTCAGCGTCGATTCGGTGGATAGACCCTTGGCGTAGCGGCTCTCGATAGCGTAGGGGATGGACATGCCCATGGCGAAAAGGAAACAGGGAAACACGAAGTCCGCGAGCCCGGCGAAGTCGACCCCGTATTCGGCGTGCTCCAGCCAGCGGGGCACGTCGTGGATGCTCCAGAGATCGTTGACGAATATCATTACGAACATGGTCAGCGCCCTGAGCATGTCGATTGCCGGATTTCTTCTGGCGAAAAAGGATTTTACTGTTTCCATGGGTGTGCTTTATGTGCCTGCCGGGTATGATCGGCTTGTCAGACCGTGCAAAGATAGTGTTACTTTGCCGAATATCGTCTATTCCGGGACAGAAAATTTCGCCGGTCCGTCCTTTCTCCCTCGCTTCGGGATTTGACATAATGAAAAAAGAGGAGGCGCCTTTTCAGGGCGCCCCCTCTTCGGATGGTTTGTATATTCAGTAGTTTAGTAGTTCCACTGGCAGGCAATCTGGGTCAGGTTCGGGCAGGCCATCGTGCGCAGGTCTACAATCATGTTGTAGCGGCAGTTGATGTAGGTCAGGGCCTGGTCGAAGGATACGTCGAGCATCGTCAGTTCGTTGTTGTTGCAGAGCAGACGCTGCAGGAAGGTCTGGTTGCTCAGGGTCAGCTGGGTGAGGTCGTTGTAGGAGCAGTCGACGAATACCAGGTTCGGGCAGTTGTTGACGTCGAAGGTGGTAAGGTCGTTGTAGGAGCAGACGATGTCCATCAGAGCGTGGCAGTCGCGGACGCCGAGGGTCTTCATGTTGTTGTCGGAGCAGATGAAGCTGGCCAGGCTGGGCAGACCGGAGACAATCATCGTGTTGATTTCGTTGTCGTCAACGTTGAGGTTCTGCAGGGCTACTACGCCGGAGAGGTTAAGGGAGGTGAGCTTGTTGTAGCCTACGTAGAGATTCTTGAGCGCGGTGCAGTTGGATACGTCGATGGTCTCGAGGTGGTTGCTCTGGGCGTTGAGAGTCTCGAGTGTGGGCGAGGAGCTCAGTTCGAGGGATGCCAGCAGGTTGGAGCTTACGTTGAGATTCTTGAGCTGCGGAACGTTCTCGAGTGTGAACTCGGTGATGCGGTTGTTGTTGATGGCTACTTTGTAGAGCTGGGGGCAACCGGAGAAGTCCACGCTCGTGATTCTGTTGCGGGAAGCGTTGAGGTCGGTGAGGACGTCGTCGCCGGCAACGGTGAGTTCGGTCAGGCGGTTGCGGGAGACGTCGAGTTTGGTCAGGGAGTCGAAGTTGCTCAGGTCGAGGCGGCCGGCGAGTTTCTTGTCCTTCCAGTTGATTTCTGTAACGTGCTTGCCTACTACGGTAACGCCTTCCCAGGTAGTGGGGTCGTTGAGGTTGGTGATTCCGAGAGCGGCGGCATTGGTCGTTGCCTCCTGTGCCGGCTGGTTGAGGAAAGCCTGAAGCTGACGTACTTCGTTGCGATTCACCTGTGCGAGTGCGGAGGCTGCGGTGAATGCCAGGGCCATGAATAATGCGACTTTTTTCATAACGATCTAAGTGTATTTGTGAATTTTAGTTATTGTCTTCATTTTGTTTATCTAACACTCGCGTCGGAAAAATGGTTTGATAAATTTTGTTAATTTTAACCTTGTCCTTCATCCGGGCATAATGTTGAATCTTCTTTTTCTTTTGATATTGGAACGCCCGCGTGTCGCAAAAAGTTCTTATCTTTGTAAGCAATAAGCAGCTTTATTACGCAACATAAAACAACTGATACCCGATATTCCATGAAAATCAATCACTTTCTTGCCGCGCTCATGATGGCAGCGGCGGCAATTCCGCTTTCGGCGCAGCGTATGGCGGTGCTCAGCGACATCCATGTAACTCCCGGAAACCAGAACGAGACCCGGCTTCGGCAGGCCGTAGCCGAAATAAACGCCGTGCCTTACGACGTTGTCATTGTCGACGGCGATCTGACCAACGAGGGTTCCGACGAGCAACTCACGAACGTGAAGTCCATCCTGGACAGCATAGCCTGGCCGCTCTATGTCCTGCCGGGCAACCACGAGAACAACTGGAGCCAGAGCGCCACAAAGACATTCGTCGACCTCTGGGGCAACGACCGCTTCGTGGCAACGGTCGATTCTCTCGTAATCGTCGGCATCAACTGCGGCCCCTTCATGAAGATGGGCGACGGACATATCAAGCAGGAGGACCTCCACTGGCTCCGCGCCACACTCGCCGAAAACGTAAAACCCGGCATGAGAGTGCTCAACTTCAACCACTATCCCTTGCTCGACGACCTGGACAACTGCGCCGACTACATGGCCATCCTCCAGGACTATCCCGTAATCGGCCACATCAACGGCCACTACCACACCTTCCGACAGTACAATGCCGGCGGACAGGACAGCGGCAGCGACATGCCGCTTTTATTGGTGTCATGCAGACGTCCGCATGTAACGGACGGGGAAGGGAACCCAGGGTGAATAAACTCCATGCCAGAAAAGGAGCGGCAGATGCCAGACAGCAGATAAAAATTTCAGTTGAGTTCTTTTGATTCGAGCCGCTCCAGGCAAATAAGAAAATTATCGAGATAGTGAAGGGCATGTCCAAAGGCGGGACGGCAGTTTGAGCGCATATCCAATCCCTATGCTCCGAGAGGACGGCCCTCCTGGAAAACGGCATATTTGAAAATGGCCTGTTTAGCGATTCCCAACAAGTTGTACCCCTTGAAGATTGACGTTTGCGCAGTGTTCGTGTCCGGCATGATCCGTCGCAGTTTCGGAAGGTCTGTTTCCAATCAGGAAAAAATTGATTCAATATTTCATGTAATGTTTTGAAATGAGTGGATTACTTATGGAAAACCTCCCTGGAGGCCACTGCAATTGCTTAAAATATGTTTCGAAAGTCTGCGGGAAAAATAAAAATTGAGGAGTATGAACCCATATCATGAATTTGCATGGAATTCTGTCTTTCTGGGGAAAGGCGGATATTGCCATTTTTCTTATACGTGATGGGCAAACGGTCTTTTGGATTGAAAATGAGTATGGG
>USGZ01000219.1 GCA_900554265.1 uncultured Porphyromonadaceae bacterium | reverse complement strand
AGTCGGGTCAGACCGTCAGCGCCTTCGGCTGCCTGCTGGTGATGATGTCGGCGCTGACCTACGCCCTCTATATCGTACTCGTCAACGTATCGAAGACCGTCCGCAGCATCCCTACAACCAAGCTGCTTTTCTACGTTCTTGCCTGGGGTTGCATTGTTTTCATCGCCCTGATGCCGCTTGACTCGCGCATGGCACTGACCATACCTCCGCAACCCTCGGGTTGGCTCAATCTGGCGGCTTTGGCGTTGATACCTACGATATTATCCCTGGCTTGCACCACGCGCGCCATCCAGCTCATCGGCTCGACGCCCACGGCTATCCTGGGCGCGCTTGAGCCGGTGTCGGCGGTGATACTCAGCGTGGTCGTTCTCGGTCAGGCGATTACGACACGTGAGATTGCCGGCGGGGCGCTGATTGTAGTGGCAACGATGTTGGTCGTCGGCGACAAGTCCGTCGACCGCTTCATACTCCACGTGCGCAAGATGTTCCCGATGGCAAAAAGAGATAAAAAGTTGGAATAAACGGGATGTATTAGCCTTTTTCGCTTTTTATTCGTTATATTTGCACAAACGCAAGCACAAACCATAATGAAATCAACAGTCAAGTTATTTCTGGCGGCCGTGATGCTCCTCGTGGCAGGTACGGCCTCGGCCCAGTACTACGAGATTTCCAATCAGATTCCGCAGCTCATCCGGCCGGCACTTAGCGGCTCTACAGCCTACAAGGGCTTTGTAGACGTGTCCCTCCTCCGCAGCGTAGGCAACTACAAGACAACCTCGCTGGACTTCGCCACCAGCCAGGGCTTCCGCTACGCGGACTGGTTCTACATGGGCGTCGGCATAGGCGTCGACGTACTCTTCGCCGAGACAAACGACAGCTGGGGAAGCGGCAACAACTGGGACTCCTCCGACCGTAACCACGACAGCTCCACAACCGCCGCTATGATTCCGCTGTTCACCGACTTCCGCTTCACCTTCGGCGGAACCAAGGCCGACGCCGGCGTTGTCCGCGCCGGAACGGGCTTCTTCATCGACCTGCGCATCGGCTGCTCCTTCCTGTGCAGCGACTCATGGGTGCGCATCAACGACGGCTATCTCACCAACCAGGAGTACTTCTACCTGCGTCCGTCGCTGGGCGCCCGTTTCCCCGTCGGCGAGGGCGGACGCAAGGCTGTCAGCGTAGGCCTTGTATATAAGCTGCTGACCGCCAACTACTGGAATTCCTACGATAACTCGATTACCCTTAACTCGATGGGCCTGACCGTGGCCTTCGAGTGGTAAGCCCCGCGATGCCTGTAAGCGCGCGACAGGGACTGGCGGGAATCTCGCCGGTCGTTATCTTTCTGCTGCTGTATCTTGCGGTGTCGCTGGCCGTCGGCGACTTCTACCGTATGCCCTTCTCCGTGGCTCTGCTTGCGGCCTCGGTGTGGGGCATCGTCATTTGCCGCGGACCCCTGGCGGAACGTCTGGAGATTTACTCCCGCGCCGCCGCCCACGCCAACATCATCTATATGATATGGGTGTTCATCCTGGCCGGAGCCTTCGCCGCCCTCGCCAAGGCTATCGGCTCCGTCGACGCCACCATCGCCCTGACCCTCAGGCTGCTGCCGCCGAGTCTCATCGTGCCGGGAATGTTCGTGGCCGCCTGCTTCATATCGCTGGCCGTCGGAACGTCGGTGGGCACAGTTGTGGCCCTGACGCCGCTGTCGGTCGAGCTGGCTCAGGCCGCCGGTGTCGACGTGGCCTTCATGGTCGCCGTAATCCTCGGGGGCGCCTTCTTCGGCGACAACCTTTCCTTCATATCCGACACCACCATCGCCGCCACGCGCTCGCAGAACTGCACCATGGACGCCAAGTTCCGGGCCAACATATGGCTGGCGACGCCTGCGGCCATCATCACCCTGGCCATCTATATCTTCATGCTGCGCGACGCCCGGCCCGAGGCTGCGCCGATTCCCCCGGGCAATTTCAGCCTGGTGCTCCCGTATCTGGTAGTCATCGCGGCGGCGCTGCTGCGCCTCAACGTGACCCTGGTGCTGACGCTGGGCATCGTCTGCGCCCTGATTGTAGGCGGCATCGGCGGCAACGGGATGCTCGACATGTGCTCCTCCATGGGCGACGGCATCGGCGACATGGGCGGCCTGATAGTCATAACCCTCATGTCGGCCGGTATGCTCGGAATCGTCGAGGCTCTCGGCGGCATCCGCTGGCTTCTGGAGACGCTGACTGCCCACGTCCGCGGCATCCGCGGCGCCAAGGTCTGCGTCGCCCTGCTTGTCAGCATGGTCAACCTCTGTACGGCCAACAACACCGTGGCCATCATCACCGTCGGCGGCCTGGCGCGCGACATCGCCCGCCGCTTCGGAATCCCGGCGCGGACGGCGGCATCCCTGCTGGATACCTGCTCGTGCATTGTCCAGTGCCTCATCCCCTACGGCGCGCAGACCCTGCTGGCGTGCTCGCTGGCCGGCCTCAGTCCCGCCGCGCCTTTCCCTTACCTCTACTATCCCTGGACGCTGGCCCTGATGGTGGCCCTCTCCGTCGTATTCACCAAAAAGAAAACAGCTGACGCATGAAACAGGCTACGCAACAGGCTACGGCCGCGGAAATGATAGGCCGATGCGAGGCGCTCGGCAGCGAGGCCGACCATAAGATTCTGAGCTGGTTCTTTAAGACCGGACCTGGACAGTACGGCGAGGGCGACCGCTTCCTGGGCATTCGCGTGCCCGCCACCAGGACGTTGGTCCGCGAATACCGGGGGCGCCTGCCCATGGCCGAAATCGGACTTCTCATTGCCAGCAAATGGCACGAAGTGCGCCTGGCCGGATTCCTCCTGCTTGTCGCCGAGATGGAGGCCGCCGTAGCCAGACCTCGTGGTGCAGGGAAATTTGCCCGGCAGTCCGCAGAAATGCCTGCGGTCCTTGCGCGCCGGCGCAAGGAAATTGTGGATTTCTATCTCGCCAACGCCACGCAGGCCAACAACTGGGACCTCGTGGACCTGAGCTGTCCCTATATACTCGGCGCATACCTGCTCGCGCCCGGACCGGACGGCCAGCTGCCGCCGCGCGACATCCTCGACCGCCTCGCAGCCAGCACAAACCTCTGGGAGCAGCGCATAGCCATCGTCTCGACCCTCGCCCTCATCCGCGCGGGCCAGTTCGACGACACCCTCCGCATCGCCGAAACCCTCCTGCCGCATCCCCACGATCTTATCCACAAGGCCACCGGATGGATGCTGCGCGAAGTCGGCAAACGCGACACCGGTGTCCTGACCGCCTTCCTGCGCGCCCACTACGACGCCATCCCGCGCACGGCCCTGCGGTATGCCATCGAAAAATTCCCCGCCCCCGTCCGCAAAGCCTGGCTCGCAGGACCCGTAGTGGACTGAACCGACAAGCTATGCAGGTTACGGTCGAGGTAGTCAGGAGGATGTTCGGGGAGTTCAACGCGCTGATTTTCGGCGGGAGGCTGCCGGAGGTGCCGTTCGAGATTTCGGCGGCGAAGGGAGCGCTGGGCAAGTGTGTCTACCGCGCCACGATGGCTCCGGACGGCCGCAGGCGGTACTCGGATTTCAAAATCAGGATAAGCGCGGCGGTAGAGATGGACCGCGAGCTGCTCGAGGACGTGGTGATCCACGAGATGATTCACTATTTCATCCTGATTCACAATCTCGAGGACACGTCGCCCCACGGCGAGATATTCAAGGCCCTGATGCGCAGCATAAACGCAACCTATGGGCGCCATATTGCCATCTCCCACCGCAACAGCCCGGAGGAAACGGCTCGCGCCGCCGACAGCCGGCGCAAG
>USGZ01000218.1 GCA_900554265.1 uncultured Porphyromonadaceae bacterium | reverse complement strand
GCCAGAACGGTCTGGAAGCGGCGATTCTCAAGAAAGCCGGGGCCGGAACCGTGATCTTTGGTGTCTGCGGCGGCTATCAGATGATGGGAGAGAGCCTCAAAGACCCGATGGGCGTGGAGGCGGGGGGTGAGATCCGCGGTATGGGCCTTCTGCCGATCGACACGGTTTTCGAGGGAGAAAAGACGAGAACCAGAGTGACCGGAAGCTTTGAGGGACTTTCCGGCGTGCTGAAATCGCTAAATGGTGTCGCTATCGAGGGCTACGAAATCCATATGGGAGCCACCACGAGAAAAGAGGGCTGTCAGGCCTCCACAAAGATCTGCAACCATGCGGCTGCCGGTACGGCGGAAGAAAAGCTGGACGGAGCCTGCCATGACAACATTTATGGCACCTACGTTCACGGCGTTTTTGACAAAGAAGGCGTGGTGAAGACCATTGTCATGGCTCTGGGCGAGCGGAAAGGTATCGATATGTCTTCCGTGGCATCGATCGATTTTACGGCCTTCAAGGAAAGTCAGTATGACAAGCTGGCCGAGGGCCTGCGGGCGCACCTTGATATGGAAAAAATCTATGAGATTCTGGAAAAGGGACTGGAGGAATAGAAGATGAAGGTAGAACTGGAAAATGTCCTTCCTAGAGACATTGAAAAAAGAAGTTTTGAGATCATCACCGAGGAGCTTGGCGATACCCCGCTGATCCCGGGAACGGAGCTTATCGTAAAACGCCTGTTCACAGGCTACTGGCCCACGGGGCGCGATAGCCGCTTCGACATCGGTCCGCTCAATACGCTGGCGAGCTACAACGCCCTGGAGGGCATGCGCGTGCGCCTGGGCGGCATGACCACGGCCAACCTCAGCCCCCACTGGTTCGGCCGCGGCTATGTGGCCTACGGCTTCCGCGACCGCAAGTGGAAGTATTCCGCCGAGGCCGAATATTCATTCAACCGCAAGGACTACCATTCGCGCGAGTTTCCGGTCCATTCGCTGCGTCTGCGCCACAAGTACGACATCGACCGCATCGGCGCCCGCTATCTCTTTACCAGCCCGGACAACTTCGTGCTTTCCTGGACTCGTATGCCGGCGCGCCTGGACACCTACCGCCGCGAGACCGTACTCGAGTATTCGCTTGAGCTGCGCAATAATTTCTCCGTCCGCGCTTCGGTCGAGAACGTGCGCCAGGAACCGGGCCCATTCGTGCCCTTCACGACCTTCGACGGCCGCTCGCTCGGTCACTATACCCAGACTTCGCTCTCGGTCGAGTTGCGCTATGCTCCCGGCGAGAAGTTCTACCAGATGCGCACGGGCCGTTTCCCGATCAATCTCGACGCTCCGACTTTTGTGCTCTCGCACCGCTGGTCGCCGAAGGGTTTCCTGGGCTCGCGCTATGCCATATCGCGCACGGAATTCAATTTTTCCAAACGCTTCTGGATGTCGTTCGTGGGTCAGATGGATGTGGCTGTCGGCGCGGGCCATGTGTGGACGTCCTCACCCTTCCCGGAGCTGCTGGTTCCCAACGCCAACCTGTCCTACACCATCCAGCCTCAGAGCTTCGCGCTGATGACGCCGCTGGAGTTCGTCAACACCACCTATGGCAGCCTGCACCTGGTCTATCATGCCGACGGTCTGCTGCTGAACCAGATTCCCGGCGTGCGTAAGCTGAAACTGCGCGAGATTGTGAGCTTCCACGGTCTCTGGGGCCATCGCGCCGCCAAGGACACGCCCTCGGCCGAACATCCCGAGTTGCTGCTTTTCCCCGCCGACGCTCCCGCCCGCGGCTTCGACCACGGGCCTTACATGGAGATGAGCGCCGGCCTGGACAATATCCTGCGCTGTCTGCGCGTCGAGTACGTATGGCGCCTGAACTACCGCCACGAATCCTATCCCATCGACCGCAGCGGCGTCCGCGTCGCCCTCCACGTCAATTTCTAAAGATTTTCTAAATTTACACATCTCTAAGCAGAAAGGCTTGATATGTCTGAAAATTTCCGTAAATTTGAACTTCAGATACCAATCTGAAGTAGAATGAAGAATAAAACCAGGAAAATCATTATCTGGACTCTTGTTACGTTGCTGTTGCTCGGCCTTACCGTCGGGGGCGTAGGCATGATTTATGCCGGCGCCGAATATTCCGGACCCGAAACGCGCGTGAACATACCCTCCGGGGCCACAAGCCGGGAAGTACGCGACATTCTGGAATCCAGCTTAGGCACATACGGCGCCAGGGTTTACGGTATTCTGCGTCTGCGGGAAGACGCGCCTATCGTGATTCGCGGCAGTTATGTAGTCGCTCCCGGCGAGAAAGCGCTCTATCTCGCACGCAGAATCATGCGCGGACGCCAGAATCCCGTGCGCGTGACTTTCAATAATCTTCGCACCTTCAACGATCTGGCCGGCCGCCTGGCGCAGAAACTCGAAGCCGACAGCGCCGACTTCATCGCCGCCGCCGACAGCGTGTTCGCTCCCGCCGGCTTCGCTCCCGAGGAATATGCAGCCGCGGTTCTCCCGGACACTTACGAATTCTATTGGACGGCATCGGCTTCCCAGGTCCTCGAGAAACTTCTGAGCACGCGCAATCAATTCTGGAATGAAGAGCGCACCGCCGCCGCCGAGTCCCTGGGTCTGACACCCCCGCAGGTAGCCACCGTCGCCTCGATAGTGGAGGAGGAGAGCAACAAGGCCGACGAACGCCCTGTTATCGCCCGCCTCTATCTCAACCGTCTGGACCGCGGCATGCTCCTGCAGGCAGATCCGACGGTGAAGTTCGCCATCGGCGATTTCTCCCTGCGCCGCATAACGGCCGCACATCTCGGCATCGACTCGCCCTACAATACTTACAAGTACGCCGGCCTGCCGCCCGGCCCGGTGCGCATCGTCGAACGCGCGACTCTCGAAGCCGTCCTGAACGCTCCTCAGAACGATTACCTCTACATGTGCGCCAAGCCCGATTTCTCAGGCTATCATGATTTTACGAACGACTATAACCGCCATCGCATAAACGCCGCCAGATACCACCGCGCTCTCAGCGCCCGCGGCATCAGCGAATAATTCTGGCACGATTTTTGATTAACGCCGATTATGAACAAAAAACTCAAGCGGGCAGCCGCCCTCACAATCATCCTTACAGGTACTGTAATGACTCAAGCACAGAATCCTCTCTTCGAGCCTTTTACGGGCGTCGAAGGCACACCCAGGTTCTCCCAGTTCAACGACTCTCTCTGGGAACCGGCAATCGACCGCGGCATCGAGCTGGCTAAGCAGGAAATCGACGCCATAACCATGCAGCGAAGCCGTCCCGACTTCGAGAACACCATCGTGGCTCTCGAACGTTCCGGCGAGGACCTCGACCGCGTGCTCAACGTGTTCTATCCTCTTCTGGAAGCCAACAGCACTGACAAGATGATGGAAATCGCCATGTCGACCTCGCGCAAGCTCAGCGACTACTCGACCTCCATCGTCCTCAACGAACAGCTCTGGAACCGCGTCAACCAGGTCTATCAGGACCGCGCGCTCTTCAACCTCAATCCCGAGGATTCGATGCTGCTGCAGAAGACTTACGACAGCTTCGCCCAGTCAGGCGCCAATCTCGTGGGCGAGAATCGCGAGAAGTACCGCCGTCTCTCCGCCGAGCTTTCCGAGCTGACGACCCAGTTCGGACAGAACGTGCTCAAGGAGCTGAACACCTACAAGATTTACCTCAACGCGGACGACCTCGTCGGACTGCCTGAAAGCTCCGTCCGTGCCGCCGCAGAGGCCGCTGCCGCCGACGGCCACGAGGGCCAGTATCTCTTCACCCTGGACCAGCCGGTCTACATGGCATTCATGAAGAATTCCT
>USGZ01000217.1 GCA_900554265.1 uncultured Porphyromonadaceae bacterium | reverse complement strand
TTTTGGCAGGTTCTTTCATCGGAATAATCTTTTATTCGGAGGCCTCAGGCGTACATGGCCTCGATCTGGTCCGCGTAGATGGAGTTGATTACCGGTCGGCGGATTTTAAGTGTATTGGTAAGCTCGCCGCTCTCGATGGTGAATTCCGTCGGCAGAAGGGTGAAACGCTTGATTTTCTCGAAGCCGGCGAAGCCCTTCTGCAGGCGCTCTATGCGCTCGGCGATGAAGCGCTTGATGGCCGAATTCTCGATCAGGTCCTCCGTGCTGTTGAATTTGATTTTATGACGGACGGCGTATTCCTTCAGCGCCTCGAAAGCGGGGATGATGATGGCGGTCACGTACTTGCGGTTGTCGCCTATCACGGCCACCTGCTCTATATAGCGGTCCTCGCCCAGGCGGCTCTCGATAGCCTGCGGGGCGATATACTTGCCGTTGCTGGTCTTGAAGAGGTCCTTGAGGCGCTCGGTGAGCACTATGGCGCCGCTGTCGTCGAGCAGACCGGCGTCGCCGGTGCGGAACCAGCCGTCGGACGTAAACGCCTCGCGGGTGTCGGCGGGTCGGCCGTAGTATTCGCGCATAACCGTCGGTCCCTTGACCTGGATTTCGTTGTTCTCGCCTATGCGCACCTGTATGCCGTCCAGTACGGTGCCTACGGTGCCTATCTGGTAGCCGACGGCGGGATAGCAGCTCACCGTGGCCGTGGTCTCGCTCAGGCCGTAGCCGATTACGATGTTGATGCCGATGGCATGGAAGAACTCCACGATGCGGGCGCTCAGAGGCGCGCCGGCCGTCGGAAAGATATTCGGGTTTGTGATTCCCATGGCGTCGCGAACCTTGCGGAACACGGTGCGGTCGAAGAACTCATACTGCTTTTCGAGCCACCACGGCGCCTGGACGCCAAGGCGCGCGTATTCGAGATTGCGCCTGGCGCCTACTTTCAGCGCCCGTTTTATCATCCAGGCGCTGATGCCCCTGGCATGGCTTATCTTCTCCTGGATGGCCGTGTAGGCCTTCTCCCAGAAGCGGGGCACGGAGCACATGCACGTCGGATGTGCCAGTTTGACGGCCTCCTGGATGCGCTTGGGGTTGCCGTTGATGTCTACGCGGATGCCGAGGCTAAGGCAGACGTAGGTCCAGCCTTTCTCGAAGATATGACTCAGGGGCAGGAAGCAGACGGAGGTATCGCGGTCCGTAAGAGTGTCGAGGCGCTCGCGGTGCATGTTCATGGTAACATTGAAACCCTCGTGCAGCAGCACGGCGCCCTTGGGCTCGCCCGTCGTACCGGAGGTATAGATTAGCGTGGCTATATCTTCCGGCACGGCTGCGGCGCGCCGCAGCTCGACTTCCGCACGCACAGCCGGCGAGGCCACGGCTCCGAGTTCGAGGAACTCGGCGTAGCTCATGCTCCGGCGGTCCGAACTGTCCGGAGTGACCTTCGGGTCGATTATTATTATCTTGCTTACAGTCGGGCAGCCGGCGATAACCTCGCGTACGGCGCGGTAGTGTGCCTCGCTGCCTACGACTATGATTTTAGCCTTGGAATCGTTGACGATATATTGAACCTGCTCCTTGCTGCTGGTGGCATAGATGGCCACGGGCACGGCGCGGTTGGCATAGCAGCCGAAGTCCGTAATCAGAATCTCCGGGCAGTTGGGGGCGAAAATCGCCACCATGTCGCCGGGCGCGATGCCGAGAATCTGCATGGCGGCCGCGGCGTTGTCCACCTTCCGCGACAGCTCCCCCCAGCTTACGGGCACAAGGCGCGGACCGCCGGCGGCATCGAGGTCTATGCTCGTAAGCGCCACCCGCTGAGCGCCATAACGGCCCGTCTGCGTGCGTACAAGGTTTGTGAGTATATTGGGCATCTTGTTGGAGTCTATAACTTATTACGGACAAAGTTACAATCTTTGCCTTAAAGGAATAACATCCCGGCCTCCCAAATCGACGTGGAGTTAACAAATCTTTCAGACCACCCCGTTCACCTTAAGCTTTCTTAACGGTAGAGAAGCCGAAAATTTTTCGACGCGGCTGTATTTTAACATGAGTGATAGGAAAGTACGCGATATTTTTTCTAATTTTGTATTTTCGATAGCAAAATATACACACAACTGGAAAAATGCCAATCACATATCACATAGGACGTCTCCATCCCGAAACGCTCCCCATTCCCGAACGGCACGCGGGCGTAAGCCGCGAGCACTGCCGTATCACCATCCAGGACAACGGCGAATGGTACCTCGAGGACACAAATTCCACCCAGGGTACCTACGTCGTCAACCCGGACGGCAGCCTTACTCGCGTATCCTGCATGAGAATATCGCCGACAACCAAGATTCAGCTCGGACAGGCCGACGTAAGCGGCTTTACCTTCATCGCCGCCGTGGTCAACAAAGACTACCGCAGCGCCTGGAAGGAACTGCGCGCCAAGCTCGAGGGCATCGAAGCCGACGAGGCCGCCTTCAAGAAGCGCGTAAAGCGCATGAGCTGGCTGACCCGCAGCGCCGGTATCCTCGGCTGTCTCATCGGCATGATTCGCGTAGGCGGTCCCCAGAGCCAGTTGCTCTTCAACCGAATCTGCATGATTCTCTCGCCCATTCTTGTCGGCATCCTCGTCGACTTACTGCTCAATTCCGACCCTGAGAAGTTCCGCCGCCGCCGCGACGAGCTGGTATGTCCCAACCCCAACTGCCGCAAGCCCCTGAGCAAGTATTACATCAACTACGGCGAGTGCCCCTTCTGCAAGTGCTGCGCCACCAATACTCCGCGCTGACCATGAAAAGATTTTTCCTTATGCTTGTGCTGGCGCTCTCGCTCGCTGTCGGCGTCGATGCCCGCACATTCGTGCTGATCACAGCCGTGTCCAACTACGACGACGAGGAAACCAACCTCGGCCAGACCACCAAGGACGCGCGCCGCTTCAAGGAGGTGATTCAGAACCAGACACGCGACATCACCACCCTGACCAGCAGCAACGCCACGCGCCACAATATCGCCGAAAAGCTCACCGCTATCGCCAACCGCGCCCAGAGCGACGACAGAATAATCTTCTTCTACAGCGGCCACGGCATGCCGGGCGCCATATACACCTACGACGGCCCCGTCTACTACAGCGAAATAAACGACATTCTCGACCGGAGCGAGGCTGGGCAGAAGATTATCTACATCGACGCCTGCCACGCCGGCTCGGCAGCATCCGTCGTTACAGACACGCAGGGAGGCACGCCATCGGCCAAACCCGGCACCGCCTACTTCGTCAGCAGCCGTCCCGAGGAGACATCCAAGGAACTCGGCGTGCTCGGGGCCGGATTCTTCACGCAGGCCCTCATCAAAGGCCTGCGCGGAACCGCCGACCGAAACCACGACCGGAAGGTCACCGTCGAGGAACTCTTCACTTACATGTACCGCGACATCGTCCAGCGCTCCAACGAATCTCAGCATCCGCAGCTCATCGCGCCCCGCGAGATGTTCTCCACGGTGCTCATGGACTGGAACGGCCAATAATCCCTAAAACCCTCCTCTCAATCACCAAAATATATGGACACCAAACCTATTTCCGGCGCAGCTGCCGCCAGACTGAATATACCGCAGGCCCGGACAGCCCAGGCCATGAATCCTGAAGAAGAACGCAGGCGCCAGGAGCGCGCGGCCCTCGCCGCCAGCGCCGCTGCAGCAGGCGTGGGTCTCGCAGCCGCCGGTCTGGCAGCCCTCGGTTCCGACGATGCCATGACCCTCGACGAAAGCATGATCATCAACCCCGTCGACGACCAGAGCAGCGACTTCATAGCCGACGAGCCCGTAATCGAGCTTCCCGACGACGCCATGGATCCCATCCTCGCCGACCCCGCC
>USGZ01000216.1 GCA_900554265.1 uncultured Porphyromonadaceae bacterium | reverse complement strand
GGGGCTGTTCTCGGCGAGCCACTCGAGGGCGCTCTCTGCGTCGAACATCGTAACGACTTTGTAGACCGGTGCCAGCAGTACGCGGATGTAGTTGGCCACCTGGATATCGTCGTCGACCACCAGAATGGTGTTGAGCTCGTCCGGGGTAGCGCCGTTGTTCTCGGCGTAGACGTTGTCCTCGATGAGATAGCTGTCCAGCTGCGAGGGCTCGGCGCGATGCTCGTCGTCGGCATAGATATCGTCGGCAGGGAGTTCGAGCACGAAGCATGCGCCTTCGGCCTCGGGCTGGACGGCACGCAGGGAGCCGTGGTGGAGCTCGGCCAGGGCGCGGGCGTAGTAGAGGCTTATGCCGGAGCCGGCCACGGTCGATTCGTTGCGGTGGCCGTCGTCCTCGAGCTGGTAATAGCGCTGGAAAATCTTCTCGAGTTTGTCCGAGGGGATGCGCCGGCCGGTGTTCTCGACGATGAGTACCATCCTGCGCCCGGAGGCGGTCTCGGCGATGTCGAACTTCACCTTGATGCGGCCGCCTTTAGGAGTGAATTTCAGTGCGTTGGAGAGCAAGTTGCAGTAAATCTTGATGAGCTTGTCGGCATCGGCTGGCGCTCCGAAGGGCATCTCTAACCCTACGGCGGTGAACTCGATGTGCTTGTACTTGGCTGCCAGGGCGAAGGACATGGTCACGTCGCGCAGCAACGCCGGCACGTCCGTATCGGCCACTTCGAGGCGCAGGGTGTCGTTCTCGAGCTTGTTGAAGTCCAGCAGCTGGTTGACAAGCTTGAGCATCCGGTCGACGTTAGTCTTGGCAATCGAAATCAGCTGGCGGTCGTTCGGCGGCAGGTCCGGCGACTCGGCCAGCTGCTTGATGGGACCGGAAATCATGGTCAGCGGCGTGCGGAACTCATGCGATACGTTGGCGAAAAAGCGCATGTTCATGTCGTTGATGCGGCGCTCCTGTTCCTTCTCGCGGGTCGCGGCAAGGCGTGCGCGGCGCTCGGCGCGGATTTTCATGAAGAAGTAAACGCCTATGCCGGAGAGCAGAATTCCCAGGAGAATGTAAATCATTATCGCCCACCAGGAAAGCCACGGGCTCGGCAGGATACGGATGCGCAGGGCTATTTCGCCGTTGCCTCCTGTATCGTCGGCCAGACGCAGACGGAAAATGTAGTCGCCGGCGTCGACGTTGGCGTACGATGCCTCGTGGTTCTGCGAGGCCTCGCGCCATGTGCGGTCGACACCCTCGAGCTTATAGAGATACGAAACGCGGGGATTCTCGCAGAAGTCGACGGCCACGAACCCTATAGAGAAACTGTTTTGCCTGTTCTTCAGAACGACCTGCGGCCTCTGCGACAGCGCGCATGGAATCGGGGAATTTTTGCCCGGCCTGACGATGTCGTTGTGGACCTTGAGGTACTGGAAGAGCAGGGGAGCCTCGACGTGGTCGTCGACATTGCGGACGTCTACACTGGTGATGCCGTGCGTGCCGCCGAATACGAACACGCTGCTGTCCGGCGACACGGCCGCGCTGCGGTCGTAGAACTGGTTGCCGCCGATACCGTCGAAGTCGAAGAAGCAGGTGAAGCGGTTGTCGGCTGTGCGGTAGTGGCTCAGACCGTAGAGGGTGCTTATCCAGAGGTTGCCGTCACTGTCCTCCTTGATTGCGGAGATGTCCTCGCAGGGTGCGCCGGGGATGGGCGTGAAGAGTCGCGTGTCCGGGTCGTAGCGCAGCAGGCCGTTGCCTACGGTGCCTATCCAGAGGGTTCCGTCGGCGCCGCGGCAGATGTCGCTGGGGATGAAAATCGGCCAGGTCAGCACGGACTCGACCGGCTCTTCGACCGGCAGCAGGCTGATTTCCTTGGTCCGCATGTCGATTTTCTTGAGCGGCTGGTTGAACCCGGCGGCGAGCATGGAATTGTCGTCGTACTGGATTATGCTGGGGATGAAGCAATAGCCTTCGAAAACCTGCATGGGTGTGAATGCCGACGCACCTTCGTCCAGATAGGCCAGGTGAGGAGAGCCCGTGCCGATCCAGAAGGTTCCGCTGGAGTCCTCCTCCATTTCCATCGAGCCCCAGATGTTGTTGTATCGGTTCTCGACGTGCAGTCCGGAGGCGCTGTCGTAGCGGCAGCGGAGAATTTCGCCGCTGGTCATCAGCAGCCATATGAAGCCCTTGCTGTCGGCGAAGAGGAAATGGACGTAAAGGTCCTTGCCCGGGGCCTTGAAGGAGAAGTCTTCGGGACTGAAATTGCGGACGGTGCCTCGGGCGTTGTCGTAGACGAAGAATCCGTCGTTGGTGGTGCTGGCCCATAGATTGCCGCTGGTGTCGTAGTCGGTCGAATTGACGGATTTGCCGGAGAATATGTGGCGCAGCTGGCTGTAGGTGTTGAAACGGTCGATGTAGTGGTAATGCACGTCGATACCCTGGTCGACGCCGCCGAACCATATGTTGCCGCGCGAGTCGGCGAAGATTGTCGATACCTTGAAGTCGGGCGCGTCGATGGGAAAGCCGTTGTCGCTCTGGTGCATTATGCTGCCTGAGGCGCTGTCGTAGAGGAAGATGCCGTCGTTGGCGGTCTGGAAAAGCCATGCACTGTCGCCGTATGGCTCGACGGCGTTGAGTTCGGCGCTGCCGAGTACGGCATGATTCCGGATTACCTCCGGAAGCTCCTTGAAGCGCCGGGTCGCCGGCTCGAAGGCTATGTTGCCCGGCTGGCCTGAGAGCAGGATGTCGTCACCGAAAGGGAACGCGTTGTTGGCATACATCGGGATGGGAATCGAGTCCGCGACTCTGCGGTTGCGGTAGTCGTATCTGAGCATCGAAAAGGAACCGCTTACCCAGAGGGCTCCGCGGCTGTCCAGAACCATGCGCGGACGGACAGTCATAGGCAGGTTGAGGGAATCGATCAGTGTCTCGATGCTGTCGGTCCGCACGTCGAGCGAGAAGAGGGCGTTCGAGGCCAGGATGAACACCAGCGAATCGGGACCTTTGATCATCTTCAGGGCCATCTGGTGGCGCAGTTCCGGAAAAGTGTGGAAATTGTCGCTTTCCGTATGGCGGCATACACCGGCCACGGAAGCTATCAGCAGTCGCCCTTTATGGTCTATGAGCAGGTCGCGGACCTGGTGGCTCGGAAGGGAGAGAGAGTCCGGATAATCCGAGAAATAATGGTAGAAATCGCGGGAGTCGTAGCGGTTGAGACCGCGGAATGTTGCAATCCAGATCTGACCGCTGGTATCCTCGGCGATGTCGTAGACACACTGGTTCGACAGACCCGTGGCGGGGCGCGGACCGTGTTCGGCGTTTTCGTCGGAACAGCCGGCGCAGTCGGGATTGCCGGAGCAGGCTGAAATCAAGGCGATGCAAAGAAGGATCGACAGTATATTTCTCATGGCGTTCGGAAGGTTCTGCAATGCAAAAGTAAAAATAATATTTCAAATACACGCAGCATATCGCACACATTAATAGATAATTGTACACATAGGCAAATAATTGAACAAATCGAAAAGCCCGCAAATACGATTTGGCAAACAGCTCGTACCGACGGCAAAACCACTTGGATTTATTGGCGGTAATTTTGCATCGTAAAAAACCAACCTGCTCACTGATATCATGAATAAATTTACGACATGCATCGCATTCTGTCTGCTGGCCGTTCTGGCCGCGGACGCCAAATCGCCCGAAGGTCCCGTGCAGACCGACGGCATCATCGCGAATACCACGCAGGGAGCCATCGCCGGCTACCGCGATTCGCGAGGTATCAATATATATAAAGGAGTGCCTTACGCCCGCGCCCGCCGCTTCGAGGCTCCGGAGGCCGCCGAGCCGTGGACCGAAGTCCGCAGCTGCCGCG
>USGZ01000215.1 GCA_900554265.1 uncultured Porphyromonadaceae bacterium | reverse complement strand
CTCGGTCTCGAACCGGAGGAGGTGCTCGTCGTCGGCGACAGTCTGAAGAAGGACATCCTGCCGGCGCGCTCGCTGGGCTGCCGCACGGCCTGGCTCAAAGGCAAAGGCTGGACAGCAGAGGAGGACGCCGCCACCGACCCCGCCGCAATCTCGCGCCTGGCAGAGGTCGAGAAAATGCTCTGACAAGCCATGGACAGGCCGATTGAAAACTCGTTTACCGTCATCGAAGGCAAGGTCTACGCCGGCGAATATCCCGGCGACCCCGTCGACGCGCGGCCTAAAATCGGCCGGTTCCTCAAATTCGGCATCACGCATTTCATAGACCTCACCGAAGAAGGCGAACTCGAACCCTACGCGGGCGAGCTACCCTTCGCCTGCACCCACGTCCGCTACCCGATTCCGGACCTTTCCGTGCCCGCGGATTGCCGGCGCCTCGAGAACATCCTGCAATTCATCGACGACATTGGCACCGATCCCTCGGGCAACAAAGTCTACATCCACTGCCGCGGAGGCGTGGGGCGCACCGGCACCGTCGTGGCCTGCCTGTTCGAATACCTCGGCGACGACTTCGACACCGCCCTCGCCCGCCTGCGCCGCAACTTCCGCCAGTGCCCGAAGTCCCTCACCCGTCCGACCCCGGACACCCCCGCCCAGCTCTCCTTCATCCGCCGCTTCGCCTCCCGCCTAACCCGCAACCTCTCTACTCAGTCCTCGAAATAATTGTGGACAGCATCCATTACCTCATCGTTTTAAACTTGCATATGAGTTCCGCTTGCGGGTTCTTATTTTCCTGAATTAGACCATGGCTCTTGCTTTTCCAAACTTTTTTTCTAATTTTGCAAAATGCAGGGGTATCACTCCCGCTATTCAAATCATTCGACCTCTACCGCAATAAAAATGAAGCGCAAATCCACACGACTGAAGTCCGTAAAGATTCAAGGTTTCAAGTCCATCCCGTTTGAGCATCCTCTCGAATTGACCTTCGGGGATGTCAATATTCTATTGGGCGCCAACGGAGCGGGAAAAAGCAACATTATCGGATTCTTCAAGATGCTCGGCTATATGATGAGCGGTAGCTTCCAGCGCTTTATAGCCCAATTCGGCACTAGCCAAAAATTCCTGTACTACGGCTCAAAAAAGACACCTACAATGAGCGCGTCGCTCCGGTTCGAAGCCCCTACATTCTACGATACCTATAGTTTCAACCTCACGGCCGCGGTTCCGGACAGGCTGATTATCACCTCGGAAACAATCGAATGGAAGCATAGTCGGGAAACAAAGACATTCACGAGTCAACTGCAGTCTGATTTCAATGAATCGGCCCTTGTAAAAAGTTCCGAGAAAACCGAGATATTTATTCGCAATCTTCTGAGCACCTGTAAAGTCTACCAGTTCAACGATTCATCCATCGGCTCCTCCATGCGGCAGGCTTCGACCGTCGACTCCGCACATTACCTGCAGACCGAAGGCAACAATCTGGCCTCCTTCCTCTATTATCTGAAAAACAATTACCCGGATTCATTCCGCAGGATTACGGAATATGTGCACGACGTAGTCCCACAATTCCAAGACTTCTATCTCGAGCCGGAACGCGGATATATGTCTCTCAAATGGAGGGATGTTTCACCCAACGATTATGTTCTGTCCGCGGACCAGTTCTCCGATGGCTCAATAAGATACATAGCCCTGGCCACCTTGCTTCTCCAGCCTGAAGAAACAATGCCCTTTGTAATCATAATTGATGAACCGGAACTCGGACTTCATCCCTATGCAATCGACCAACTCAATGAGATGATTAAAGATGCCTCGCGCCATGCGCAGATTATTGTCGCGACACAGTCGACTGCCATTATCGACGGCTTCTCAGCCGACCATGTTACGGTCATCGAACGCGACGAGGCTATCCAGGGCACATGCGCGCGTAATCTGGCGGAGGCTGACTATCAAACCTGGCTCGAGGAATACACTCTCAGCGAATTGTGGAATAAAAACATAATCGGAGGGCGTCCATAGTGAAGTGCACCATTCTTCATATTCTATGCGAAGGTCCTACAGAAGACCGCTTCGTCAATAAAGTCCTGTCGCACTATCTGAGGGCGCTTAATATCCATTCCAAGCCTGTCCTCCTCTGGACTTCCAAAAAGAAGAACGCACAGGGCGGAATGCTAAGCTATTCGCAGGCAAAAAGAGACCTTATAAACCTGCGTAAACAGTTTCAGGACAATACAAATGAGCATCATGCGTTCACGACCATGTTCGACTATTACGCACTCCCTAATGATTTTCCAGGATTCGAGGAATCACTCGGAATTCAGGACGTCAGACAACGCATAGCTTTCCTCGAGAATAAATTCGCAGAGGACATCGCCTGTCACACCTTTATCCCTTACATTCAACTGCACGAGTTCGAGGCCCTGCTCTTTGCCGACATTTATAGTCTTCAACAGGATTATCCTCTTTCCGCCAAAAGCATTATGGCTCTTAAAAACGAAACAGACTCGTACGGCGACCCCGAGATGATAGACAATGGACCGGCAACGGCTCCAAGCAAAAGGATAATCAAGGCCTTGGCCAAAAAATACAATTACAATAAGGTCCAGAGCGGTGCGTCCGTAACATCCGCTATCGGCATCGATGCCCTCCTCGCGAATTGCCGCCACTTCAAAGAATGGGTGGATAAATTATCGGCCCTGGGCTAAGCCCACGATAATGCAACAGCGGTTACAGTAACGCCGATTGCATTAGTAAATATCTATGAAACACCATGAAAAAGATTATTATAGCTTGCGATTCGTTCAAGGGGTCACTGGGGTCCGAGGAGGTCGGCGTCGCCGCCAGCAAAGGCGTCAGGATGGCCGATGACTCTATCGAGACGCGCGTCGTTGCCGTTGCCGACGGCGGCGAAGGGACTGTCGACGCCCTTGTCCGCGGGCTCGACGGGCATTACGCAAGTTGCACTGTCGGCGGTCCGCTCGGAGACCCGGTCGGGGCCCGCTACGGCATTTCGGGCGACGGCAGCACCGCCATCATGGAAATGGCCCAGGCCTCCGGACTTACGCTGATACCCGAATGCCGACGCAATCCACTATATACGAGTACCTTCGGCACCGGGCAGATGATTGCCGACGCACTCGGCCGCGGCTGCACGACGATACTTATGGGCATCGGCGGCAGCGCCACCAACGACGGCGGCATGGGCCTGCTCAGCGCCCTGGGCGTGCGATTCTTCGACGAGGGCGGCTCCGAGCTGACGCCCTGCGGCGAATCGCTTGAGAAAATTGCGGCCATAGACCTGAGCGGCATGGACAGTCGCGCGCGCACGGCGACCTTCCGCATCGCCTGCGACGTCGACAATCCCCTTTACGGGCCGGACGGCGCCGCCTGCGTCTTCGGCCCGCAGAAAGGCGCCGACGCCGAGGCCGTCGAATGCCTCGACCGCGGCCTGCGCAACTATGCCCGCATAGTGGAAAAGACCACCGGCCGCGACGTGGCCGCAATGCCCGGTGCGGGAGCCGCCGGAGGTCTCGGCGCCTGTTTCGCCGCTTTCTTCCGCTCTACCCTCGAGCCAGGCATCGAGCTGATGCTCAACGCCATCCGCTTCGATGATATTATAGCCGACGCCGACCTTATAATCACAGGCGAAGGGCGGCTGGACACTCAGACCGTCCACGGCAAGACACCTTACGGCGTCCTCTGCGCCGGCCGGCGTCAAGGCATACCGGTTGTGGCCATCGGGGGCGCCGTCACGGCCTATGCCGAGCTCGCCGCGGCGGGCTTCCGCGCCGTTTTCCCCGTCGTTCCCGGCCCATGTACGCTGGCCGAGGCCATGGACGCCGCGACCGCCCGCCGC
>USGZ01000214.1 GCA_900554265.1 uncultured Porphyromonadaceae bacterium | reverse complement strand
CAGCCGACCTACGGCCCCTGCCCGACTCTGGGCGGCAACACGACCGAAGTCCTCAAGGCTTACGGCTATACCGATGAGCAGATTGAAACTTTCGCCAAGAACGGCACCACCGCACCGCTCGCCGACGGTCAAATGTGATTACAGCCATGAACGCTACAAACAACAAACCCGCAGGCTGCACCTGTGCTGCCACCCCGGCACCCGCGCCCTCGTATCCCGATCAGGTTACGGGTATGTGGATTCTGGCGCAGGCACTCAAGAGAATCGGCGTCAAGAACGTCTACGGACTCGTAGGCATTCCCATCACCGAAGCCGCATACCTCATCCAGGGCACAGGCATCCGCTTCGTCGGCTTCCGCCATGAGCAGCAGGCCGGCATGGCCGCCGCCACCGACGGCTACTGCACCGGCTTCCCCGGCGTGCTGATGACGGTATCTTCCCTGGGTTTCATGAACGGCCTGACCGCTACGGCAAACGCCACCGTGAACTGCTACCCGATGGTGCAGATTTCCGGTTCGTCCGTGCGCGAGCCCATAGACCTCGAGCAGGGCACCTATGAGGGCCTCGACCAGCTCAACGTGGCCAAGCCCGTTGTCAAGGCCGCCTACCGCGTCAACCGTGCCGAGGACATTCCGACGGGCGTAGTCCGCGCATTCCGCGCCGCCATCTCCGGGCGCCCCGGGGGTGTCTATCTGGACATCACCACTCCCGCCATGGGCGAGGTGATGGACCGCGACAAGGCCGAAGCCCTGTTCAGCGACCCCGTTGACCTCATTCCGTCCATGGTTCCCCAGGCAGAATCCGTAGAGCGTGCAGTCAAGCTCCTGGCATCGGCCAAGAAGCCTGCTATCGTTCTCGGCAAGGGCGCCGCTTTCGCGCAGGTCGAGGACCTGGTCAAGCAGCTCGTCGAGCGCTCCGGCGTACCGTTCTATCCCATGTCGATGGCCAAGGGCATCCTGCCCGACAAGCACCCGCTGAGCGCCCTTTCCGTCCGCTCGACCATCATGGAGGAAAGCGACGTGGTAATGCTCGTCGGCGCGCGCCTCAACTGGCTCCTCAGCCGCGGCCACGGCAAGTGGAATCCCGCCGGCAAGTTCATCCAGCTGGACATCGACCCCACTGAAATCGACTGCAACCGCCATATCGACGCCCCCGTTGTCGGCGACCTGCGCAGTTCGCTGCAGGCCATCCTGGACAAGCTTCCCGCCAAGGACGCCTTCGCCATGGATTCCGCCTGGGTACCAGGCATACAGAAGGAAAGCGCCGCCAAGAACGCCAAGTTCCTCGAGCGCCTCGTGCCGCAGACAGTCCCGATGACCCACTGGAGCGCCCTCTCGGCCGCCAAGAAAGTCCTCGAGGCCAATCCGGACATCATCCTTGTCAACGAAGGCGCCAATACCCTCGACGACACCCGCGACACCATCGACATGAGTCTGCCCCGTCACCGCATCGACTGCGCCACATGGGCAATCATGGGCATGGGCATGGGCTCCGCCATCGGCGCCGCGGTATCGACCGGCAAGAGCGTCGTGGCTATCGAAGGCGACTCCGCTTTCGGCTTCTCCGGCATGGACTTCTCGACCATCTGCCGCTTCAAGCTGCCCGTAACCGTCTGCGTCTTCAACAACGGCGGTATCTACAACGGCATCGGCGTGCCGATGGACAAGACCTCCGACCCCGCTCCCACCACCCTCGACATCAACGCCCGCTACGACAAGCTCGGCGAGGCCTTCGGCGCCAAGACATATCTGGTTACCACTCCCGCTGAATTCGAAAGCGCCCTGACCGAGGCCGTCGCATCCAAGGCACCCGCCCTCATCGACGTGCAGCTCGCCGCCGATTCCGGCAAGGAATCCGGACACATCGGATACCTCAACCCGACACCATTACAGAAAATCACCGTTTAACAACCACCGCCTGGGCAGCCTCCGCGGCTGCCCAGGCATATCAACTGTTATGCCGCTATGAGTAACATGCTGCACATCATTCTTTATGCCATCGTCCCGATTATCGTGGTGATGCTGCTGGGCTATATATCCGGCAAGAAAGGCATCTTCACTGCGGGCGACGGCAAGGCTTTCAATAAAGTCGTGCTGGACTACGCATTACCCGCAGCCCTGTTCGTTTCCATCATCGACGCAGACCGCGAGATGCTGGTCGAGGACATAAAGCTCTCCCTGATTTCGCTGATTGTAATCATGGCGTGCTTCATGGCCGTCTACTTTATCTATACCTACTGCTTCAAAGGCAATACCGGAGCTGAGGGCGCCATCATGGCCCTTGTCAATGGTTCGCCGACAATCGGCTTCCTGGGATTCGCCGTGCTGCAGCCAATCTTCGGCTACAACGCCCGCGTTGCCCTGGTTGTGGCCATCGTAGGTATCGTCGTCAACGCCGTAGGCATCCCCGTGGGCCTTTCGCTTCTGAACGCCGCACGGGAGAAAAGCGCGGCCAAGGGCGGAGGCGCTACGTCCGGCAAAGCCGCCTCGAACCGCGCCTCCGGCTGGAAGGCCGTAATCAATGCGCTCAAGCAGCCTGTGGCCTGGGCGCCTATCCTCGCAGTAATATGGGTTATCGCAGGCATTCCCTGGCCGGCGTACCTTAGTCCTTCGTTCGACCTCATCAAGGGTGCCAACGCATCCATGGCCGTATTCGCAGCCGGCATTACCCTTTCGGCCTATAAGATCAGCATCAACTGGGCGGCGATTTTCGGTTGCATCCTCAAGATGATAGCAATGCCCGCTCTCCTTCTCATAGTAGGTCTGCTATTCCATATGAGCGAACAGAACCTGGCAATGATGGTCTTCGCCGGCGCCCTGCCTCCGGCTTTCTCGGGCATAATCATCGCCGACGAGTACGATACCTACGTAGCCGAATCGACCTCCTCGCTGGCCCTGTCGGTCATCACCTTCATAGGCTTCTGCCCCTTCTGGATATGGTTCACGCAACTCTGCTACACCCACTTCATAGGCTGACGACCATCTAATGCTCCTGTTTCTCCTGTCGTACTCCTGTCCAGGAGATTCAAGACAGGAGAACAACAGGTGGCATAAACAGACAATCGAGTAGGAGGTAAACACTAATCACAGGTGTTTATCTCCTGCTTTCGTGTTTACCGACCTCTCACACCACCGTACGTGCCGTTCGGCATACGGCGGTTCCTAACCTTTCGGCAGCATTGACGCTGTATAGTAACAGCCTATCCAGTCATAGCCCGCTGTGTGAAGTCTGTCCGTGGGAAGTGCCCGCGTCAGTATCCAACTGTCGGCTATGCGCCAGTATCCCTTGCTCGTGTTGCCCCATTCGTAGGCTTTCTGTTTGTCTATGCCGCAGCGTATCAGATTGCGGACGCGCGTTCTGATGCGCTTCCACGATTTCCATATACACATGCGGATTCGGCGGCGAAGCCATTGGTCTATCTCCTTGACTTTGTTTCCCATATCGGCCAGATTGTAATATTCCGTCCACCCTCGCAGGTATTGCCGCAAGGTTGTTTTACGCCTGGCATACCCCATTCCATTGCTTCGTGAAGTGATGGCTTTGAGGCGGCGCCGCAGTTTGGCTTCGGTCTTCTGATGCAGTCGCAGGCGGCATTTGCCATTGCGGACATAGAAGCCGTAACCGAGGAATTTCAGTCTGCCGATGTAGGCGACTTCGGTCTTTTCGCGGTTGACCTTTAACTTGAGGTGCCCCTCTATGAACTTGCTGACACTCTCCTTGACGCGTTCGGCCGCGCGCTTGCTCCGACAGAAGATCAGTCCGTCATCGGCATAGCGCACGAACGGATGTCCGCGTCTTTCAAGTTCTTTATCCAGTTCATTGAGTATGATGTTGGCAAGCAGCGGGCTTA
>USGZ01000213.1 GCA_900554265.1 uncultured Porphyromonadaceae bacterium | reverse complement strand
GCGCTCCTGGCCCTGGACTCCGCCGTCAGCCCCGTTACCAAAAGCCTCCCCGCCGAGTTCGTGGCTCCCGAGAGCGAGTGGTACCAGTGGAATCCCTCGCCGCACACAAATCCCGATATCGAGGTGCTCGTGTCCCTTTCGCCGAAGAACTATCCCTTCGGCATCAAGGACGTGATCAGCGGCGGCGATTTCCCCGTAGTGTGGCGCAACCGCAACTACCGCATGGTCTACATCAACTACGGCCATGGCGACCGTGAGTTCCTGGACGCTACCCAGAATCTCCTTACGGTCAATGCTTTCCGTTACGTCGTGTCTCTCGACCCCAACGGAAATCCCTTCCTGAAATAATAGACTTTCTCAGAATAGATTATAAGCCCTTTGCGCGGCGTATGAGCCGGCGCAGGGGGCTTTTGCTTATTGCCGCCAGGTAGAGGCGGATTTTCCAGTCCTTTACCCAGGGCACGGCGGCTATCTGCCCGCGCAGCTCGGCCGTCAGGTCCGCGTCGCCGGCCTCAAGCGCCAGGGAGCACATGTAGAGCACCTTGCGGTAGATGGTGTCGGCGTAATCGCGGATGTCTTTTCCGTAGATTCCGCATAGGTCTATGTGGCAGCGCAGCGACTTGATGTAGAAGGCTAAGCGGCGCCCTGCATCCGCAGCCTGCGATATGCTGCCGGGGGCAAGCGTGTAGTTGTATGCCTCGCCGGGGGTATATCCCAGCCGACCTATTGCGGACAGCGCGGCCTCAAGCGGAAAATCCTCGCAGCCCCATTCGTCGCGGCAGACGGTCTCGGGGCGCCGTTCAAGCAGCTCTGCCACGGGCTCGCGCCTGTAGAGCATCGCCGAGAGCAGGGGAAGCCGCTCTGTATTTCTCAGAATGTAGTCCAGCCATTCCGGACCGTCCAGTCCCCGCTTGAGTGCCTGATATTCGGGCTTCTCGGCTGTGTGACTCAGCTGGCCTCCCTCGCTTATGGTCCAGTCGCTGATTACGGCCGAAGCCTCCGGATGGCTGTCGAGATAGTCGACCTGCCGCTGCAGCCGGTCTGGCTCGCCCCAGCTGTCGTCGCCGGCGCAGTCGCCTATGTATTCGCCCCGGGCCGCCCGCAGGCAGTCGAAGTAATTGCGCACGATTCCCTTGTTCGGCGCCGCCGGCATCAGCCGCACGCGTTCCGGGCAGCGACGCGCGTATTCCTCGCAGATGGCACGTGTGCGGTCAGGGGAACCGTCCTCCCCTATGATGATTTCGTAGGGAAACGCGCATTTCTGCGCCAGGACGCTCTCCAGAGCCTGGCGGATGCAGTCCTCGTGCCTGTAGGCCAGGACTATGATGCTTGCTTTGGGTCGGGGCTGGGCGCTCATGCTTATTCGTATATCAGAAATCGCCGGGCACCTCCTTGGGGCGTCCGGCGATTGGTAGGGTGTCGGTGGAGAGGTACGATTATTTCTTTGCGGCTTCAAGAGAAGCCTTGCGGAATTCTTTCATCAGTTTCTCCAGGTCCAGGGAAGCTTTGCGGGCACGGGTGCCGGCGGCCTTGTTGTTCTTCTCCAGCTGGAGGGTTGCGTCGGTGGCGAAGGCCTCGAAGGCGTCTTTGATCTGTTTCAGTAACGTTTCCATTGATTTAGTTTTTTGTGGATTGATTATTGTGTTGATTGTTCTTTTGTGAGGTTCGCGTGCTCCTTGGAGCCCGTTTGCCTGCGGTTTGTTGTTTTCAGTTTTCGTATTCCGTCAGGTCTTCGATGCCGGCTTCGGCGAGCGCGGCTTTGCGTTCGCGGCATGTGCCGCAGACGCCGCAGTGTTTCTCGCCTCCTTTGTAGCAGGAGTAGGTCTGCCGGTAGTCGATGCCCAGACGCTTGCCGTGACGGGCTATTTCGGCCTTGTCGAGCTGCGTGTAGGGCGCGAAGACGGTGATGCCGTCGTAGGTGCCCGCGCTGATGGCCTTGCTCATGGCCTCGATGAAGCTGTTGCGGCAGTCGGGGTAGAGGGCGTGGTCCCCGCTGTGGTTCGCTATCATTACATGGGCCAGTCCGCGGCTTTCGGCAAGGCCGGCGGCTGCCGCGAGCATGATGCCGTTGCGGAAGGGTACCACCGTACTCTTCATGTTGTCGAAGTCATAGTCGCCTTCGGGTATGGCCTCGGCGCCTTCGAGCAGCGAGCTGTGGAAATTCTCGCCGATGAAGCTCATGTCGATTTCAACGAGTTCTATGCCCAGTTTCCGGGAGTGCCAGCGGGCGCAGGCGGCCTCGCGCTCGTTGTGGTTCGAGCCGTAGCTGAAGTTTACGGCAAGGGCGATGCGGTCCGCGTACTCGTATAGCATCGTCACGGAGTCCATGCCTCCCGAAAGCACTATCACTGAATTCTTTTCGCTCATTTGTCGCTGAAATTTAACGGGAATGCCGCCAGACGGCGGGCGCGTACAAGTTCCTGATGATTCTCGTCGCCGCGGTTCGCGAACGGGACTATCGAGATGCCTCCGCGGGGCATGAAGATGCCGCGCACTTCGATGTAGCGCGGCGCCATCAGTTTCCACAGGTCCTTCATGATGATGTTGACGCAGTCTTCATGGAAATCACCGTGGTTGCGGAAGCTGAAGAGGTAGAGCTTCAGGCTCTTGCTCTCTACCATCTTCTTGTCCGGGATATAGTTGATAAGGATGCGGCCGAAGTCGGGCTGCCCTGTCTTGGGACACAGCGACGTGAACTCCGGGCATTCGAAGCTTACTATATAGTCGTCTTCGGGGTGCTTGTTGTCGAAAGTCTCCAGCATCTCCGGAGCGTAATCCGTAGGGTAGTGTACTCCCGCCTGACCGAGCAGGCTGAGTTGCTGGATTTCTTTTTCACTTCGGGACATGGCGTTTTTTAAGTTTGCTGCTTAATCCTTTCTCTTCAAGCGGCAAACATACGAAAAATTTCTTCTCCGGACCAAAAATTTCTTAAATAATTTCTTGTTTTCGGCTGTTTTTTCTTCAATTTTCTATTTCTTTTTCCGATTTCACCGCTTTTGGATAAGTTTTCGCCTCTGTTCGGGGCTTGCGGGTCTTATGGATTTTGACTATTTTTGCATCATGAGACTGTATATAAGAAATATGGTTTGCCGCCATTGCGTCGAGGCTCTCGGCGCTATTCTTGCCGATGCCGGAGTCGCAGTCCACGACATCGGCCTCGGCTATGCGGTTGTGGATGATGCTTCGATAAATCCGGAAATGTGGCCGCGCATCGACGCCGCCCTCGCCGACGCCGGATTCGAGCGCATTTCCGATGGCGAGTCCCGCCTTGTCCAGGAAATCAAGTATGCCGTAATCGACCATGTCCGCAGCGAGCAGGAATGCCGACTGAAGCTTTCGGCTTGCATCGAGAAGCATCTCGGTCAGCCTTACGACAATCTGTCGCGCGTTTTCTCCGCCCGGGAAGGACGCTCCATCGAGAAATATGCCATCGCCATGCGTGTCGAGTGGGTTAAGGAGCTACTTGCCTATCGCACTTATACGGTCTCCGAAATAGCTTTCCGTACCGGCTATTCCAGCGCCGCCCATCTTTCGCGGCAGTTCAAGGCCGTAACAGGCCTTACCCCTACCCAGTTTCTCCAGGCCGGAGCTCCCCGCGGAAGCCTCGCCGATGTATAAGGAAAAAGCCGGGCCGGCTGTGTTTGCCGGTCCGGCTTCGTGAGAGCCTGCCGTAATCAGTTCTTGTCCGTCGGAACGTCGTAGCCCGCCAGTGTTACCGCCTTGACGATTGCCTCGGAATCCGCCGGGCCGCAGACCGTAAGAGTGCCCGCGGAGAGATCTACCTCCGCGCTCTCTACGCCGGCAACGCTCATGGCTGCGTCCTCGACCCGTTTGCTGCAGTGCTTGCAGG
>USGZ01000212.1 GCA_900554265.1 uncultured Porphyromonadaceae bacterium | reverse complement strand
GGCGAAGCGGTAGGGGGAGGTCGGCAGGCCGAGTTCCTCGGCGGCCAGGCGGCGTATGCCCTCGCGGTTCATGGTCAGGTAGGCGGCGCGTGCCGTAGGCGTAACATTGAAGCCCTGCTTCTCCAGTTCGACGAGCTTGGGGGTGGCGATGGCTTCGATTTCGGGGATGATGTGGTCCGGCTTCTCCATCTCGATAACCTGGCGCAGGGTCTCGCCGTCGAGCATGTTGAACACGTAGTTGCGGTGTGCCGTCTGCATGGCCGGAGCCTGGGGATATTTGTCGCAGGCAACGACCTCCACGCCGAGGCGCTGGAGTTCGATAGCCACTTCCTTGCCCAGCTCACCGCTGCCGAGCAGCACGGCCTTGCGGCCTACGGGGGTGAGTACTGATCCTATCTTTGTCATGACTGTATGGTGATTCAATTTATTGCGGTATGATGATTCAATGGAGTTTCTCTACGGCGCGGCGCACGCGGGCCATGGCCTCGCGGATATTGTCCTCGCTGGTGGCATAGCTGAAGCGGATGTAGCCGGGAGCGCCGAAGGCGGCCCCGTCGACGCAGGCCACGTGGGCCTCGTTGAGCAGGTAGAGCGCCAGGTCGCCGGAGGTCCTGATTTCGGTCGAGCCGTCGGTCTTGCCGAGCAGGGCGCTGACTTCGGGGAAGAGATAGAAGGCGCCGTCGGGCATGTTGACGCGGAATCCGGGAATCTCCGCGGCCAGCCCGGCGATGAGGTCGCGGCGGCGGCGGAAGGCCTCGCGCATCTCGGCGACGCATTCCTGGGGACCGTCGTAGGCGGCTTCGGCGGCCTTCTGGGCTATGGAGCTGACGCAGGACGTGGCCTGCCCCTGGAGCTTGCTGACGGCCTTGGCCACCGGAGCGGGGCATGCGCAGTAGCCGATTCGCCAGCCGGTCATTGCATAGGCCTTCGATACGCCGTTGATGACTACGGTGCGGTCCTTGATTTCGGGGAACGACGCCAGCGAGGCGGCCAGCTCGCCCTTATAGGAGATGTGCTCGTAGATTTCGTCGGCGATGACGAGGACTTCGGGATGGCGAGCCAGCACCTCGACCAGGGCGGCGAGCTCCTCGGAGCTGTAGACGCTGCCGGTGGGGTTCGAGGGCGAGCAGAGGATTACTGCGCGTGTGCGCGGGGTGATGGCGGCTTCAAGCTTGGCGGGGCTTATCTTGAAGTCCTCCTCGATGCCGCAGAACACGGTGACGGGCACGCCGCCGGCGAGCTTCACCATCTCCGTGTAGCTCACCCAGGCCGGGCAGGGGATAAGCACCTCGTCGCCGGGATTGACGGTGGCCAGAACCACGTTGCTCATGGCGTGCTTGGCGCCGTTGCCTACGACAATCTGCGCGGGCTTGAATTCCAGTCCGTTCTCGCGCGAGAGCTTGCGGGCGATGGCCTCGCGCAGGCTCATGTAGCCGGGTACGGGCGTATAGTGGGAGAAATTATCTTCAATTGCCTTGACGGCTGCCTCCTTGATATGAAGCGGCGTGTTGAAGTCCGGTTCGCCGACGCTCATGTTGATTACGTCGACGCCCTGGGCGCGCAGTTCGGCGCTTTTCTGCGACATGGCAAGGGTCTGCGACTCCGCCAGTGCCTCTACGCGATTGGAAATCTGTGGCATATGCTGGAATATTTGGTTTTCTTGGGGTTTATGGTTCATGATTACTGTATGCGGATGCGGAGGGTGGCCCCGTAGGTGCGGGGCAGGGCGCGCTGGGTGAAGGAATTGCCCATGCTGACGAAGCGGAAGGTATCGTAGCGGGTATCCGTGAGGTTGCGGGCCCAGAGCTGGAGGCTGCCCTTGGGGGCGGTGAAGGTCAGACTCATGCCGAGGGTAGCGTAGAAATCCTGGCTCTCGGTATTGGCCTCGTTCCACATTATATTGCCGGCGCCGCGGACGCTGACGGCCAGCGAGGGCGTGATTTCGCGGAAGGTGAGAGGCGTGGCCCGGTAGACGGCCTCGGCATAGAGAGTGTTCGACGGCGCGTAGGGCAGGCGTTTGCCGCGGTAGTCCGCGCGACCGTCGTAGTAGCGGCGGAATACGGCGTGGGTATAGCCGTACGATGCCCGCAGGGAGAGGTCGGCTGTGGGGTTCCACTGCGCAGTCAGCTCTGCGCCGTAGCTGCGCGTGCGCGCGGCGTTGGTCATCACGCGTCCCGTGGTCGTTCCGGCGGGGAAGGTCGTAAGCTGCTGGTTGCGGCAGTCGATGTAGAACAGCACGCCTTCCAGGTCGAGATTTAGCTGAGCGAGCCTGCTGTGGAAGCCCAGCTCGTAGTTGAAGCTGCGCTCGGGCTCGTAGCTTACAATCTGCTCAAGCGTATAAGGCGAGGCTATGCCCATCAGGCTCATCACGCGACCCTGGAGCACGTCGGAGAACATCTGCGTATTGAAGCCGCCGGCCTTGTAGCCCTTGGAGAAATTGAAGTAAGGCGAGAAGGACTCGTACTCGTAGGCGACGGTGAACTTGGGCAGGAACTCGATGAAATGCTTGCTCAGACCGTCGCCGTCGTTGATTATGACCGGGGTGTGCGAGTAGACCTCGCGCTGGCCGTCGGGGAGGATGTGGTAGGTGGTATAGCCGGTGTTGCAGTGGCTTATGTAATCCAGCGAGTTGTGCTCGTAGTCCAGGCGCAGGCCGGCTTCGAAGCGGAAATCGCCGGCGTGGAGTGTGCTCTCGTGATAGAAGGCTATTCCGCCGGAGCGCATGGTGAAGTCGCTTCCCAGGGTGAAGGTGCGGCTGTCCCAGGCGATGGGGTAGGAGGGGTTGAAGGTGTTGCGGTGCTCTTCGATAAGGCGCGAGATGCCGGCGTCCTTGAAAGTCACGGGCGCCTTCATGTCGGTGTCCTTGTAGAAGGCGAACACGCCGCCGAGCCACGAGTAGCGGCCGCGGCTGCCGCGGGTGAAGAGGTCCTCGGTAAATGTCCACTCGTGGCGCTTTTGGCGCAGGGTGAAGTAGCTCTCGGTCAGGAAGTCCTGGTCCAGGTGCATGTCGTCGTCGAGGTACTGTACCGAGGTTACCGACGTGACTACCACGCGCTTGCCGGCCCAGGCCACGGTCAGGCCGTCGGCGAACTGGTTGCGGCGGTAGGAGCAGGTGTCGTTGTAGGCGATTTCGCCGGTTTCGACCCATGCGTAGGGATATCCGCCCTGGCGCGCCGCCGCGAAGGAGGCGGTGTTGGTCAGCGAGAGCGCCTCGGTCGGGCGCCAGGCCGTCTTCCAGCGCACGGAACCGGAGTTCTCGTCGTCGAGCAGCTTGCCGGTATGTTCGTTGCGGAAGAAGCCGTCGGTGTGGCGGTACTGCGCCGCCACGCTCATGCCCAGACGGGCGCTGAAAGGCCGGTAATAGGCCGCCGAAGCTGCGACGGTATTGCCGTTGCCGTAGCTCGCGCTTGCCCGCAGTCCTTTGGTGCTCAGGGGAGAGTAGGTACGTATGTTTATCTGGCCGCCCATGGTGTTGCGGCCGTTGAGGATTGCCTGCGCGCCGCGGATAATCTCGATGGATTCGATTTCGGGGATGTCGAAGTCGTAGGCGTCCTTGTTGAGAACCGGCACGTTGTCCACCTTCAGACCGACCACAGGCTGGTCCATGCGTGCGCCGAGGCCGCGGACGTAGATGCTCGAAGTCATGCGCGAGCCGTAGTCGGGCATGTAGAAGTTCGGGGCCACCAGGCCTACCTCGTGGGCCGACTCGATGCCGTCCAGCCGCGCCTGGGCGCCGCTGAGGCGCGTCACGGCCTCGGCTCCCATGGCATCCGGCGCCTGCTTCAGGCCCAGCACCTCCAGCGGCCGCAGCCGGTGGGGCGGACGGGCAGAGGCGGTGTCGGCGCGCTCGCCGGCGGC
>USGZ01000211.1 GCA_900554265.1 uncultured Porphyromonadaceae bacterium | reverse complement strand
CGCGGAATGAGATGCCGCGGTAGGAGAGATGGCGATACTGGCTGAAGATGTCGAGATTTGACATCATATAGCCCGCGCTGATTCCGCAGGGACCCACGTTGACGTTGATGCCTAACCGCAGATCCAGTGCAAGCCATTGTCCTATGGTAGTGCTGATGTAGTGGTAATCTTTGGCCGGCCAGTTTTCTGTGGTTTCAATGCATACCCTTTGGTAGGGGATATTGAGCATGAGCCCCGGTTCGGCGTAAAGCGACAGATAGGCCTGACGCCATTTCAGTGCCGGAGATGTGACTACGACGGAGGGGCGCAGATAAAGGTTGGAGGGCTTGTTGTCGTCGTCTGCGATGTTCCAGTTTGAACCGGAAGCCCATCCGTCCTCATACCAGTTTGACCAGTAGCCTAAAGCGCCGCCCACGCCGAGATATCCCCAGAACATATAATGATAGGCGGCTTCAAGGGAATAGGTGTCCGAAGAGGTCAGAGTGCCGCTGAACGAAAAGCGGTGATGAGTGAAATCCTCATTGACCGCTGCGGTCGCCGGTAACACTATCCCGTTGAGACTGATAATGATTGATAGAAGCAGTTGTTTCATATAGCAGAACGTGAGCTATAAAATAATCCACTGTAAATCTGCTGCAAAGTTAGACAATATAATCAAAATCTATACATACATTATAGATTTTATGGTGAAAGGGCTTAAAATTCTGTGAGTTTCCCCTATGAAATATTAGGAATTGACAATAAAAAGCGCTACCTTTGCACCGCAAAAGGCTGGTCCGGTAGCTCAGCTGGATAGAGCATCTGCCTTCTAAGCAGACGGTCAGGGGTTCGAATCCCCTCCGAATCACACATTTACGCAGCGCTGGCCCCATCCCGGGGCCAGCGCTGCGTAAGGTATTAGGTGTTAGGCTGTAGGTTTTGGGTGCATGGGCGGAGATAGCTGCTCGCGGAGCGGATTGACGGCCGCTAATCGGGCTAATTAGACCAATTCGGTATCTCCGTTCGCGGAGCGGGCCGTGGGCGCGTCTCGCGCACACACTTTCGGCAAAGGGGTTTACCCTTTTTCTTTTCAGAATTTTTTTGGCTCAGAAAGTTTGTATATCGGAAATATTTCCTAACTTTGCAACGCCTGCCAGCTTCAAGGGCTTAGGTGGGTGATACATATGTAGTAAAACGTTCTGAACGTTTTGTCTTCTATCCTTTGAATCTCGCAAATTCTTTCGACAGAGAAGACGATACGGCAACGGGACGGTTTGCGCTTGGTGATATCGAGCTCGGTGTTCGCGTTTTTTAGCGAATGCGGAGTATTCATATCTCAAATGCGCGGGCTGGCTGGCGTTGCTTATCCTCTGTCGATGGCAATGCGAGAGCCAAAAGGATGGGATAAGCATTCGGATGTCCCCCGCGTATTTTATTATGTGTGTTGCTAAATAAAGTCTTATCTTATCTGTGCCGGGGGGATGCACAAAGCAACATGACAGATGAAAAAACTATTTCTTTTCATGTGTTTGGCCATGCCCGCGTTCTGCGGCATGGCTGAAAATCCGCAGGCCGACAACAAGCTTTTCGAGGAAGCCATGGCCCGCGATGAGGAGCCTGCGACCAAGGCGTACGTAGTGCCTCAGATCGCGGACCTGCAGATGCTGACTGCGGAGCGGGAAGTCTTCGGTCCCTATCATTTCAAACTCGCCAGGGCCGGCGAACTGACCGAGGGAGAGCTCGCCAACACCAAGGGACGCGCGCTATATCGCGCTACGCGGGAATCGGACGCCGACCTCATGATCGGTACGCTCTATGACTCGTACATTCTCGAGGGCGACGAAAAATATGTCGTTGTCGAACTCTCGGGATATCCGGCCAAGTTCGTCAACTTCCGTCCCATGCCTCTGGACGCTGACATGACCCGCATGATAAATATCTGCTATCCGGCATACAACAATCAGGCACAGTAACAATAAATCCAATACATCACAGCAATGAAAAAACTACTTGCAATGGTTGCCGTCATGCTTCTGACGGCTGCAACCTGGCTTGCTGACGCACGCGTAATCAGCAGCCGCACCGTCGGCGAACGCTCCAAAACAGACACTGAATGGATAATCCGCACCGGCGTAAGTATCGACGGTGGCGTAGGCAGCGCCAAGAGTGAATATAACGACTTATGTACCGACGGGGGCGATTACGGCAGCGGCAGCTTCGGCATGGCTGCGGGCTATGAACTGTCGTTCGGCTTCAACCGCGCGTTCACCCGCGCCGGAGGTCTCTACTGGGGCATGGAACTCGGTCTGGGTACCCGCGGCATCAAATACAAACTGGACAGTGAATATGATTCCGGCACCCAGAAGCTCCTGACATGGAACATCAAGTACTCGCCCTTCACATTCGGCTACAAATTCGCACTCAATCAGAATATCAAGCTTGATGCCCATCTGGGCGCATATCTGAGCTACGACTTCGCCGGTACGGGAAAGGCCAACTGGAAAGATAGCGACGGCGATTCCGACAGTGATTCCGCCGGAATCGGCGATGATGACAATTTCCCGGGTTTCCAGCGTTTTGACGCCGGCATTCAGGCGGGCGTAGGCGTATGGTACAAGCGCTTCAATTTCGACATCACCTATCAGCGCGGTTTCGTAAATGCCTACAATTTCGAGGATGATTACGACGTCAACGAAATCGACGGCAAGATATACTCGAGCAATCTGATGTTCCGCGTCGGCATCGCATTCTGAGAGTATGCTCCGAAGCCTTTTGCTCATACTGCTTTCGACGGCCGGTTTCCTCCCGGTGAATGCGGAAGAAGCCGCCGATGGCCTGGCCCGGTGGGCTGAGGCTATGCCCGAAACAGTCGACGGCGTGAAGATCTATACGCCGGAGCTACAGAACGAAAAGATTCAGATTTCGGATCTTGCGGATGTCGAGGGCGCGGCCAAGTCGAGAATTTTCGCAAACGTCATGCTCGCTGTCCGCGAGACTATGAACGATGAAACGGACGAAATCGAGAACGTAGACTACGACTCTTTCCGTATCCGTTTCAGCCGGTCGTCGGCCAACGAGGATCTGCCGGCAACGTTTCTCTATTCCGTTGCCCTGCAGATGGACGACGGAATGCTCTCGTTCCTGGTCTACGACATTTCGATTTCTTATCGCGAGCGCGGCATTATCCCCCGGACTCAGAAAATCGAGAAGCTGAATCCGGAGGGCAACCGCCGTCATAAGGAACTGGTCGAAAGTTTCGTAGTGGACGCCGCCCGATATATCGACTCACTGCTTCAGGCAGCCCGGGCCGACCAGGCGCTCGAAGTAACGCATTGGGCTGAGCTCAGTCAGGGTAAGGTGGTCAAGGGCATGAACCCGACGGAAGTCAAGATGCTCAGAGGTCGCCCTGATTCGGAGCGTCAGTCTGGCAGGCGGATCAAATGGATGTATGGCAACGAGAACGTCGTGGTATTCACGGACGGTGTGGTGACCACGGTTCTTTGAACAACGGATAAACCCGGTCTCAGGAGGGCTGCGTCTGTCTCAGGATGGCGCAGCCCTAATTATCGCGCGGCGAATTACTCTCGTCGATGGAGATTGTTTGATATAGTTGTCAGGAGTTTGCATCGGGGCGGGACGACCCGCCCTCCACGGCGCTCGTATCGATGGAAGCCGGCGGAGTGGGGTATGGAGGTGGGTGCGTCTCGCACCCACAAATTTGCAAAGGCAATTATTTGATTTACAGGCGGTCGGGTGTCGGGGCGAGACGCCCCGACCTCCACGGCGTTGCGCCGCTCTTATGCTAACTGGTGGCAACGCATGGAAAGGCGCTTTTCAAGCGCCGGCTTGCGAGTCGGGTCGTTGAGGCGGAGCCGGCGGATGGAATCC
>USGZ01000210.1 GCA_900554265.1 uncultured Porphyromonadaceae bacterium | reverse complement strand
AGGTGACAGTGATTTGGTCAGATTCCCGGACCTCGGTCTTTTTGACAGTCGGGATGGTCGAAGACTGGACGAATTCTCCGGTCTCGACCACGAAGATTTCGTAGCCGGAGACAGGAATTGCCAGTATCGCCGCCATGACTAAAAAAAGCAGTTTTTTCATTGCGTATTGTGTTTAGGGGTTTACGCGGCAAATATAAGCAACTTTGTCGGCATTTGCAATTTTTTAACAACAGAAATTTTAAATTTCATAAATTAACCTCGCATAATGCTACGCATAGGGCGCCGCGAGGCCTCGGGGAGAGGCGGCGCGGCGCCCGGTGAAGGTAAGATTAAGGTGAAAAGGTCAGAAATTGTAGCCCAGGGATAGGGCGATTGTATTGCGGTGGACGCGGATGCGCTTGTCCTTCATGCCATAGGACGCCAGGGGCGTGAAGGCCACGCCGCCGGTGATGCCTACGTAGTAGCTGCTGGCGAAGGTCATGCTGAGGCGGAAACCCCACTGGGCGTCGAAGTGCTTCCAGCCGAAGTTGAAAAGATTGATTCTCTTGTCCGGTACGGCTACGGGAGCGCTCAGGTTGGGCTGGATGGTCTGGCGCGCGTAGAAACTGAAGTTCAGCCAGGGTCCTGTTCCGAAGGTGAGATCCATCCCCGGGGCTATGGTGTAGCTGTACTGCATCATCAGAGGCAGGCGGATTCCCATGTTGCGGGGGGCGCCGTCGTAGAAGTAATCGCCAATCTGCGTGGGGTTCCTGCAGGTCATGGTGTTGTAGAAGAACATCGCCCCGGGCTCGAAGCTCCACGCGCGGTATATGGGAATATCGTAGACAGCGCCGACGGTAAATCCGGCGCCGTTGTCATAAATATTATGGCCGCCGCTGGGGACTGTGACCTCCATGGCGGTGCGGATGCCAAGGCCGTCGAGGTCCATGGCCGCGGCGCCTGGGCCTGCGGCCGCCAGACATAATATAGCGGGAACCAGTCTTGAAATCTTCATATATTCTTAAAGTTATACTTTTATAACGCCTCATGTCCGCATAGGTTTAGCCTACGGAGCTTTTGTCGGCAAATAATGGCAGTTTGTCGAAAAAGCGCTTGAAAATGCCGGGGGCAAATGCTATCTTTGCGCAAAGAAAGACCTGTGCCATGATCAGACAAAGTCAGAAACCGCGCCACCGCAATACAGCCACCGTGCTGGCGCATTCGCTATTCATACTCGCCCTCTTCGTATTGCCGGAGCTGGTGATGGCCATCGCCCTGCCGCACCGTAGTTTCGGCTGGACCTTCTATCCGGGCTTCTACGTCAAGGCCTCGCTGTACCTGCTGGTGTTCTACCTGAACTATTTCTGGCTGGTCGACAACAATCTGAGCCTCCAGAAACCGAAAATCGTGCGCTTCGTGCTGATAAACATCGGGCTTGTCGCGGCGACCCTGGCAGTGGGCTACCTGATCAGCTACTATATGTTCGAGCCGCCACGCCTGGGGCGGCACTGGGACAGGCTGACCACCGTCCAGCGTCTGGCGCGAATCTCGTCGTTCGTTCTGCGCGACGCCGTGATGCTTGTGCTGGCCATCGGCATCGCCACGGCCATGCGTCTGTCCACGCGCTATGCGGACATGCAGCTGCAGAAGCAGAAACTGCTGGCGGCGCAGCGCACAATCGAGCTGGACAATCTCAAGAGCCAGCTCAACCCCCACTTCCTGTTCAATACCCTCAACACCATCTACGCCCTTATCGATATAAACGCCGACAACGCCAAGGAAGCCGTCCACAAACTCTCCGGTATGCTGCGCTACATGCTCTACGAGGATGAGCCCAAAGTGCCGTTGCGGAGGGAGGCTGAATTCATAACCAACTTTATATCCCTGATGCGCCTGCGCCTCCAGGTAAGCGACCATCCGCTGGAGGATTGCATCGATATTCCGGACACCGACGACTCCACAGTGCCGCCGCTGATATTCATACCTCTTGTCGAGAACGCGCTGAAATACGGCGTCAGCGGCCAGGCAGGCGTGCCTGTGAAAATATCCATCGAGCGCAAAGGCGACAATATATACTGCAACACCGAGAATTCATTCAGCCCGGCCGAAACCGCGGCCCGCAAGGGCGGCATAGGCCTTGCCAATCTGCGCCGTCGCCTTCTTCTGATTTACGGGAGCAGTTCCCGGCTCAGCACAACCATGGCCGACGGCATCTTCCGCGCCTCGCTCTGCCTGCCTCTGCAGGTGCCCGCCCCTGCCCCGCGCAACGCAACAGAAACAGAAAAAGCATGAATCCGGAAACAATACTGAGCTGCATCGTGGTCGACGACGAGCCCCTTGCGGCATCGCTGATCGCATCGTACGTAAAGCGCACGGCCTTCCTCAGCCTCGCCGGCGAATACCATAGTTCCGAGGATGCCCTGGCGGCGATACTCGCCGAGGCGCCGGACCTGGTATTCCTGGACATCCATATGCCGCATCTCAACGGCCTCCAGCTGGCCGGAAAAATACCGGCGCACACCCGCATAGTCTTCACGACGGCCTACGCCGACCATGCCCTGGACGGATTCGGAGTCAACGCGCTGCACTATCTGCTCAAGCCGGTGAGCTACGACGAGTTTCTCGAAGCGGCCTCTCGCGCCCTGGCCCTGCACCACGCTCCCGCGCCCGAAGCCACGCCGGCGCCGCAGCCTCGTCAGGATTTCCTGACCGTAAAGAGCGAGTACCGCCTGCTGCGGATTCCGCTGGACGAAATCGACTTCGTCGAGGGCCTGAAGGACTACGTGAAAATCTACCGCAACGGCGATACAAAGCCGGTGCTGACGCTCATGAGCATGAAAACGGCCGAGGAGGCGCTCACGGCATCGAACTTCATGCGCGTCCACCGGTCGTTCATAGTCAATCTGGACAAGGTGAGAATCGTGGAGCGCAACTGCATTCTCATGAACGGGCGCGCCATCCCCGTAAGCGATACCTGCCGCCGCCGCTTCTCGGCAGCCTTAGGCTTGGGCTCTTAGCTGAGAGCTATAATAGCTACAATAGCTAAGATAGCTAAATTAGCTAAATCAGCAGAATCAGCTATAAGCGTGCAATCCCCCGAGGAAGAAATTGACGCCGAAGTATGTCATCAGCACGCTCAGAAAAGCAAGCACGCAGAAGATGGCGAAGGCCCTGTCGCGGACAAGGACGCGGACGATGCCGCGGTGAAGGGGAAACGTATATACCAGCATCGTTATCAGGGCCCATACTTCCTTGGGGTCCCAGCCCCAGTAACGCCCCCATGACTTATTGGCCCACACGGCTCCGATGAATATGCCCGACGCCAGAAGGAACACCGCCGGACAGAGCAGACGCCGAGCCACGGCCAGCATGTCGCGCCGCCCGCAGAGCCACATCGCTCCCGAGAGCGCCATAAGCGCCAGCAGGGAGTAGGCCAGCATTATTACAAGGACATGGACGCTCAGCAGAGGCGAGTTCAGCACAGGCATGAGCTGCGTTACCTGCGGCGTGCGCCGACCCATGAGCGACACAAAGAGCGCCAGCGCAGCCAAGATCATACCCAACGGCGGCATCGAGGGCGAACGGCGGCGCAGGCCGACGCAGACAGTCAGGGCGCAGAAAGCCATGAGCTGCATGGTTTCCTCGCCGTTGGAGCAGGGCGCATGAGCGGAGGCAAGCCAGTTCAGAGCAATCATCAGTCCTACTGCAAGCCATCCTGCGATGGCGACTGCGAGAGCAACGCGTGTCCGGGCAAATACAAGGAAGAAAAGGCCGGCGGCAAGGAGACACGCGACGAGCCAGGGTGTGGCGGCCATGTCCATATACAGCCGCTCGCAGCGCACCTGCGCGGGCGTCGGCAGGAAAGACCCCGCGTTCCGGTGCTGGAACCCGGATAGCTGACCGACGAC
>USGZ01000209.1 GCA_900554265.1 uncultured Porphyromonadaceae bacterium | reverse complement strand
CGAGGCCCGCGCCGCCCGCGATGCCGCCACTGCGGCCCGCGGCGCTGCCGCCAGCCAGCTGAGCCTGGCGCGCCAGGGCGCCCAGAGCGAGGACCGCGAGAGCGCCGCCGCCCTTACGGCCGCCGCCGGCAGCAATGTCGACCAGGTCGAGGCCCTGCTTGCCGACAGCTATCTCACCGCACCCTGCGACGGCACCGTAGACCAGGTCTATCCCGAGGAGGGCGAGCTGGTGGCTATAGGAGCGCCGGTGATGAGCGTCCTGAGGCTGGACGACCGCTGGGTCACCTTCAATGTCCGTGAGGAGCTTCTGCAGGACCTGACCATGGGCAAGAAGGTCAACGTAATGATTCCGGCCCTCGGGCGCCGCGATATCGAAGTCGAGGTCTACTATATCCGCGACATGGGCTCCTACGCCACCTGGCGCTCGACCAAGAGCACCGGGAGCTACGACAGCCGCACCTTCCAGATCAAGGCGCGTCCGACGTCCGAAGTTTCCGAGCTTCGTCCCGGCATGTCCGCAATTTACAAATAAACTTACAATAACAAGCACCGATGGCTGATTACGGATTCATGGCAGGCATACGCCGCGAATTGCGCCGGCTGGGCAGCCGCCCGGCCTACCTGCTGGGCATGTTCGGCATTCCGCTGTTCGTGGCATTCTTCTTCGTCACGATTCTCGGCGAAGGCTTGCCGCAGCAGATTCCGACGGCCATAGTCGACCTCGACCAGAGCACAATGTCGCGCCAGGTTGTGCGCACAATCTCGGCCTCCCAGCTGGTCAGTGTCCGCAACGACGTAGAGAGTTACGACGACGCCCTGCGCCTGGTGCGCGAGGGCGAAATCTACGGCTTTTTCGTAATTCCCGCCAATTTCAAGCGCGACGCCCTGTCCATGCGCACCCCGACCCTGGAGTACTATACCAACATGACGTACTACATCCCGGGCACTTTGGCTTTCAAGGGCTTCAAGACTGTAGCCGTAACTACTTCGGGGGGTGTGGTGAAGAACACCCTTATCGCCGTAGGCCTGGACCCCCAGCAGATCGACGGGCTTCTCCAGCCGGTAGTGATCGATATCAATCCGCTGAACAACCCCTGGATGAACTACTCAATCTATATGGCTCCGTCGTTCACGATGGCTACGGTTGTGCTCATGATTATGATAATCACCGTTTTCAGCATAACGGGCGAAATCAAGCACGGGACATCGCGGGCCTGGCTGCGCACCTGCCGGGGGCGCCTGGGCATAGCGCTTCTGAGCAAGCTGCTGCCGCAGTCGGCGATATGGTGCTCGCTGGTGCTTTTCATCAGCTGGATGTTCTTCGGCTGGCAGCACTTCCCGGTCAACGGCTCCCTGTGGTGGATGCTCCTGGCGACATTTCTGCTGGTTTTCGCCGTTCAGGGCTTTACGGTGTTCATAGTAAGCGTGGTTCCGAATCCGCGCATGTCCTTTATCGTCGTGGCCCTTTTCGGAGTCCTCTCCTATTCCTTCACGGGTTTCTCGATGCCCGTGCCGAGCATGTACGGCTACATCGGCGTGTTCAGCTGGCTTGCTCCTGTGCGCTACTGGTACCTGATATTCGTCGACAACGCCCTCAACGGCGTGCCGGTCTACTACTCCCGCTGGTTCTTCGTAGCGCTGCTGGGCTTCTGCCTGCTGCCGCTGACCCTTCTGCCGCGCCTGGCCAGAGCTCTCCGTCATCCTGTTTATGTTCCCTGATTCCGTGCAGTTATGAGTACCGACAATCATATGGTAAAGTGGTTCAGGGGCATGACGACAGCGTTTGCCCATGAACTCAGGAATATACTCGGCGACGTCGGCGTGCTGCTGTTCTTCGTGGCGCTGCCGCTGATGTACCCGGTTGTGTATACGCTGATATACAACAAGGAAGTGGTCCGCGAGCTGCCCGTGGCGGTAGTCGACAACAGCATGACCGCCGACTCGCGGCAGCTTGCGCGCATGGCCGACGCCACACCGGCAATCAGCATCTACGCCTACTGCCCCAACATGGCCGACGCCAAGCGCCTGATGGCCGAACGCAAGGTCTACGGCATCATGGAGATACCCTACGACTACAGCAGGAACATAGGCAACGGCCAGACGGCCCACGTGACTTTCTACTCGGACATGAGTCTTCTGCTGCGCTTCCGCACTTTCATGGCCACGCTCACGGACCTTCAGGTCGAGCTGATGGGCGAAATCGACGGCGAGCGCATAGCCTCGCTGGGAGCCGAAAGCTACATAACCGGCGACAGCCCCCTGCCTATCGACAGCGAGTGCAACTTCCTGGGGGACACCGAGCAGGGCTTCGCCTCCTTCGTAATCCCCGGCATCGTTATCCTGATTCTCCAGCAGAGTATGCTCCTGGGCATCGGGATGCTGCGGGGCACCTCGCGCGAGCGGCGCCTGCGCAACGGCGGCATCGACCCGAAGCAGCCGGTCGGGGTCTGCGCCTCGGCGCTCGTCTGGGGCCGCGCGCTGTGCTACTTCTTCTTCTACCTGGCCTTCACCATCTATACGCTGCACTTCATCCCCTACATCTTCCATCTGCCGCACTACGGCAATCCGGTGGATTACCTGCTCTTCATCGTGCCTCTGCTGCTTTCGGTGGCTTTCCTGGGCCAGGCTATAGCACCGGCCATGCGCGAGCGGGAGAGCCCCTTCATCCTGATTGTGGCCACCTCGGTAGTCTTCCTGTTCCTTTCGGGGCTGACATGGCCGCGCTACGCCATGGGAACGTTCTGGAAGGCCGTCGGCGACCTTGTTCCGGCGACCTGGGGCGTGCAGGGCTTCGTGGCCATCAACAGCAATGCCGCCAGTCTCTACGAAGCGCGGGTGCCCTACCTGGTGCTCTGGGCCATGACGGCCGCCTACATGCTCCTCGCCATCGTCGCCACCCGCCGCTGCGAGCGAAGGGCGATCGCAGGGAAATAGCCGCCCCCGGGCGTGCCGCAACTTGTGAAGCGAAATAGCGTTCTATAATTAAAATATCTTCTCAAAAATTTTGCAGGAGAGCGAAAATAGCGTAATTTTGCGCTAAGAATCAGTCACTATAGAAAAAAGGACGCATGAAAGTAATTAAAAAAACAGTATTGTCGATGGTAGCCATAAATCAAAATGGAGACCGCAACAGTGCTGTCAATACGCAGGCGCATGCAATCAGATTGAAAGCTGTGACTGAAACCGAGCGTCAGAGTTTGCGTATATCTTCTTACCAGTATCTGCTTCCGTGACGTATCTTACGGAATTCTATAAACCTATACATATAATGCGGAGTAAGGACCCAGGTTCTCTTCGCATTATTGATTTATGGACGTTCAGATCTCTCAAGAGCAACAAAAGATATATTGTAGAGGTAGAAGGATTTGAGAATGAATTTTTTGGGCTGAAATTCTATTGGAAAGGTGTTGAAAAATCAAAGTATAGATATTCACTGCTGACTAATGATTTTGAGCCGCGTACCATTGTCCGTTCGTGTATCGAGGTTATGCTGGAGTATTATCGCAGGAATCATCTGGTTTCTTTTGGATTTGTAGCAGCGCCCGACCTTGATAAGGATATAAAGCATAAAAAGTTTGACAAGTCAAGTGGAAGCCGTAGATTCAAATTCTACCAACGTCTGATGATCAACTTATTCGGTCCGGAAACATTTTGTCAGGTTTCCGATACAACCAATACAATATATTTGTTAGTAAACAGGGAACAATTGTCGAACGGAGTTATAACGCTGAAAGATATAGAGCATAAACTAAATCAGACGTATAACGGAGATTATCTAATAAACGGATAATAAGCGATATAAAAGCTGCAACGCGATATCCTCGCCGTGAGATTGATTTTCCCGATTAATCGGGATTTATCAGGATTATTCGAGATTAATCCCGGGTTTCGGACAGAATGTACACGCAGAGGGGCGGACGCGATTTTCGCGTCCGC
>USGZ01000208.1 GCA_900554265.1 uncultured Porphyromonadaceae bacterium | reverse complement strand
GGGCCAGTTTGATGCAGTCGGTCGGCGTGCCGTCGACGGTGAACATGCGGACGCCCTCGTCAGCGCTGTCGATTTCGCGGATATGCAGAGGAGAGCCGACGGTGAGCGCCGAGCTCTGGCCCGACTGAGGGTTCTTGGGTGCTACGACGAAGATGTCGCCGAATTCGCGGGCGCTTTCTACAAGGCTGTGCAGCCCGGGTGCGTTGATGCTGTCGTCGTTGGTGATGAGTATAAGAGGTCTGTCGTTCATTATATATCAGGGATTATAGTGCGCCTGGCGCAGCGTTTCGGGAGAATTGTAGAAGTCGGGACTGAGCAGGTAGGGGAGAGTGGTGTCGGGGTGGCGTTCCATATATGCCTCCACTATACGCGCCCCGATATACCGCCCCGTGCGGCCGGGGGTCCGCACATCGAGTTCGGGCACGTTCGGCGCGGGGTTTACGAGTTTTTCGGCCGTGCGCGCGGAGGTGTCGTAGAGAAGGCTGCGGCTTACGAGCGTGTTCCAGAGCGCGGCTTCTTCGTCGCGTACGAAGGCATACTGTTCGGGCCGGTAGCCAAGGGCATCCTGAAGGTTTCCGCAGGGCAACGCGGCGATCTTGGCCTGCATCAGCGCGCCTTCGTAGAGCAGGCGGGAGAGCACCGTGGCGTTGTCGCCGCCCTCGTAGGGGTAGCTGGTGGCTATCAGGGCTTCGGCGAGGTCGTAGGGCATCAGCCGCGGCTCCTTGGTCAGCCGCATGTAGAGGGGAAAGGAATCGTAGGCCGCACTTTCGGCGCCGAGGTAGTGGTTCATGGCGATGAGCATCACAGAGTCCACGAACATCACAGACTCTGGCCGGCCCCAGACCACGGCGGCATAATGCCTCCGTGGCAACTCCAGGCCTGCGGCACGTGTTCGCGCCAGGATATTGCCAAGGGCGATGGCAAGGCTGTCGGTGCCGGTGAACACAGAATCCACCTCAGGCGTAAACACCATAGGCGCCAGCGACCAGGCCCAGGAGGCCATGCGACGGGCAGGCGTGTCCTCGTCGCTGACTACTTTCAGGAAAGCCGCGAGTTCCGCGGTATCCGTGGCAAGAATCCGCGCCTGTGTGGCCGAATCGCCTACGGCATAATCGTGGATTTTGCTGTAGACAGGCGCAACGTAGACCGAATCCGGCCCGACGGCGGAATCGCTTCCGTGCGTGTCCCCGCATCCCGCCGTTATGACGGCAATCGTAGCCGCCAGAGCGATCGGCAATAATTTGTGTTTTATATTCCTGATCATAACTATAGAAACCATCGGAACCGCACGGCGGTTCGCCTCAGTCGTCATTCCGGTGTTTTGCATATGCAAAGGTAGCGGTTTTTCGCAACACTGGCAATTCTTGGCATTTTTGCCATACAAATAAGCAATAATGCGAACTTTTCAGAAATTAAGGACTGAAAGCCGCCAAAAAATGCTTAATTTTGCACCATAGTATGACCGGAATAAAGACTAAAATCGCCCTGTTGGCCGCTATGGCGCTCGCATTTTTCGCGGTGCCGGCGCCCGTGTGCGCCGAAACGGCTGACGACGGGCGCTTCGTCCTGGCCATAGATGCCGGTCATGGAGGCCACGACCTCGGCACTTCCGGAAACCGATTGAAGGAGAAAAACGTTACTCTGGATGTGGCCCGGCGTCTGAAGACGCTGGTTGAGGAACGGCTCGCCGACAGCGTACGTGTAGTCATGACCCGCGAGCGCGACGTTTTCGTGCCTCTTCGCGAACGTGCCGATATCGCCAACAGCGAGGGAGCCGACATCTTCATGAGCATACACGTCAATTCGATAGCCAAGCGTTCGCGAGGGCGCCGGACAATCAACGGAACATCCGTCTACACTCTGGGTCTGCACAAGAGCGAGGCTAATCTCGAAGTGGCCATGGCGGAAAATGCCGTGATAGAACTCGAGGAAGATTTCTCCGAGGCATATCAGGGCTTCGACCCCAATGTGTCCGAGAGCTATATAATATTCGAGCTCACGCAGAACCGGCACATGGAGCAGAGCCTCGAGCTGGCCTCGCTGGCTCAGCACTTTCTGGTCAGCTATGCCGGGCGTGCGGACCGCGAGGTGCGTCAGGCCGGCTTCCTGGTCCTCTGGGCAACGGCAATGCCGTCGGTGCTGGTAGAGCTGGATTTCATGTGCAATCCTACAGTGGAAAGCTATTTCGCCACCGAAAGCGGACGCCAGCAGCTTGCCGAGGCGCTTTACATGGCCGTCGACAGCTACCGCCGCATGCATCCCCACCGCCTGTCTCAACAATGAAAACAATAAAAAGAAACCATATATGAAGCGTAAAGAATTAATGGTAGGACTCATGGTCGCCCTGGCCCTGGTTCTTCTGTTTTTCGGAATCAATTTTCTGAAGGGCGTCAACATCTTCAAGGCCGCCAATTATTACTATGCCTCTTATAATAATGTAGAAGGCCTGACCACATCCGCCCCCGTGACCCTCAACGGCTACAAGGTCGGTCTGGTGCGTTCGATCAGCTACCAGTACGACCGTCCCGGCAACGTTGTCGTCGAGTTCAGCGTCGACAAGGACCTGCGCCTCCCCGAGGGCTCCAGCGCCGTAATAAGCGCCGACCTGCTCGGAACGGCTTCCGTTGTCCTCGACCTTGGTACCGGGACCGGCTGCTACGCCGTAGGCGACACTATCCCCGGCCGTACCGACGCCGGACTCATGGGCAGCGTCAGCCAGACGCTCATGCCCTCGATCGGCAGCATCCTGCCTAAGGTCGACTCTCTGATGAGCAATCTCAACGCCCTGACCGGCAATCCGGCCCTGACGGCATCGGTCAACCGCATGGACGACATAACCTTCGAGCTCAACAACTCCGTCCGCTCCATCAACCGTCTGATAGCCTCGCTGCAGCCAATAGCGCAGAACGTCAACAACATCACCTCCAACGTCGATACCATCACATCGGACCTGACGGCGGTGAGCGGCGCTCTGCGCGAGGCACCTCTGGACAGCCTCATGCTCGAGCTCAATCAGACCGCCCGGCACCTCAACGAACTCACCGCCGCCCTGAACAATCCCGACTCCTCTATAGGGCGCCTTACCAGCGACCCCGAGCTGTACAACAACCTCAACTCGACCATCAGCTCGCTGGACAGCCTCTTTGTCGACATCAAGCGTAATCCCAAGCGCTATATCAGCATCAAGCTGCTGTAGATGCTCCGGTGCGGGGGGGAGCTGTTTAAAATGATTATAAATAGCCCCTGTCTTTGAATTTTAACACTCGGAAGGGCACTGCGCCTACTGACAGGCGCTTTGCCCTTTTCCGGGCCAGCTGAGGCCGGAAAAACAGTTATCTTGCAAACGACTGATTAGCAAACTGCTGACGAAATTTTGGCGTCTGGGACCGTGTTTTTTTCGCTATATGATTTAAATCGTTGAACAGCCGTCAGTTGCAAAATATTCGGATTTTCCAAATTTTTTCACGTTTGTTTTTAAGAAAATAAAGTCCGAATTTTGCATTATTCAAAATAGCCCCTTAGAATAATGGACCAATTAGCGCATCAGGATCTGTGGGAAGCCTGTTGTCAGTTTATCAAGGACAACATCACTCCCGAGCAGTTCGATACCTGGTTCCGTGGCATACGCTTTGAATCGTATGCCACGGCATCGGGCACCGACCATGCGCGTCTGGTCCTGCAGGCGCAGACGAACTTCATAATCGACGAAATCGAGGAGCGCTACCAGGCACTTCTACGTGCCGGCATCAAGAAAGTGTTCGGCACGAGTGTAGAGCTCTACTGGCGCGTTCTTACCGTGCAGTCGGACCCGTCAGCCGCGGTCGTGCAGAAGAGCACCGCACCGTCCGCCACCATCATGGCCCAGAACCGTGCGGAGGCCGCCAATCCCTTCAAGGAAGTGTCCGGCCGCGATTTCGACCCTCAGCTCAATCCGCGCTATAA
>USGZ01000207.1 GCA_900554265.1 uncultured Porphyromonadaceae bacterium | reverse complement strand
TAAAAAAGGAACGCGGCTGCTGTGCAGCTGCGTTCCTTTTTTATGCGCGGTGTGCTTACTCCTGAACGGGAGCCTCGGCAGGCGCTTCAGCGGGCGCCTCGACCGGCGCTTCGGCGGGAGCGGCCTCGGCCTGGGCGTCGTTGCGGCGCACGCGGCGGCGCTGACGGGGTGCGGGAGCGGCTGCGGCGGCTTCAGCCTCGGCAGCTTCGCTGTCGGCCTTCTCGGCCTTGTGTTCCTCGAGACCTTCGGCGATGGCGGCTACCAGGGTACCGGCGATGAGCTCGATGCTCTTGGAGGCGTCGTCGTTTGCGGGGATTACGTAGTCCACCGTGTTGGGGTCCGAGTTGGTGTCGACCATGCCGATTACGGGAATACCGAGGCGGTTGGCTTCGGCTACGGCGATGTGTTCTTTGAGGACGTCGACTACGAAGAGGGCTGCGGGCAGACGGTTGAGGTCGGCGATGGAGCCGAGGGTCTTCTCGAGCTTGGCGCGCTGGCGGGTGATCTGCAGGCGTTCGCGCTTGGACAGGTTGTCGAAGGTGCCGTCCTTGCTCATCTTGTCGATGGTGGTCATCTTGCGTACGGCCTTGCGGATGGTCGGGAAGTTGGTGAGCATACCGCCGGGCCAGCGTTCGATTACGTAAGGCATGCCTACGGAAGCAGCAAGGTCGGCGATGACCTGCTTGGCCTGCTTCTTGGTGGCGACGAAGAGTACCTTCTTGCCCTGTTTTGCCATGCCGCGGAGGATGTTGGCGGCTTCGGCGAGCTTAGCCTCTGTCTTGTAGAGGTCGATTATGTGGATACCGTTGCGCTCCATGAAGATGTAGGGAGCCATGGCGGGGTTCCATTTGCGCTTGAGGTGGCCGAAGTGGCAACCTGCTTCAAGGAGCTGTTCGAATGTGGGATTAGCCATTGTTTGAGTCGGAATGTTTACGTTCTTTGGATTTAAGCAACCGAGGGGTAGGGAACGCAGGTCCATCGCCCCGGTTTAGATACTAAACACAGTCGGAGAGAGGGTATCGGGATATTAGCGCTTGGAGAACTGGAAGCGCTTGCGGGCCTTGGGCTGACCGGGTTTCTTACGCTCTACGGCACGCGGGTCGCGGGTCATGAAGCCGTTCTTGCGCAGGATAGCCTTGTCCTCGGGATTGATTTTCACCAGGGCGCGGGCGATGGCCAGACGAAGGGCCTCGGCCTGACCTTTGAAGCCGCCGCCATCGAGAACGACGTGGATGTCGTACTTGTCGGCTGCGTCGAGGGTGGTCAGAGGCTGCTTTACGATATACTGAAGGATCGACGAAGGGAAATATACATCGATGGGGCGCTTGTTGATGGTGATAACGCCGCTACCTTCCTTGAGGATTACGCGGGCCACGGCGGCTTTGCGGCGGCCTACAGCATTTACATTTTCCATTCTGCCGGTTTATTTCAGTTTGTTAATGTCGATAACGGTGGGGTTCTGAGCCTCGTGGGGATGCTCCGGACCGTTATATACGTGCATGTTCTCGATCAGGCGACGGCCGAGGCGGTTCTTGGGCAGCATGCCCTTCATCACGCGTACGAACAGCGGGTGAATGCCGGGCTTGAGGTGCTTGTTGAAGCTCTTCTTCATCAGGACCTCGGGAGTCAGCTCGCGCTGGCCGCCGGGATAACCGGTGAAGTTGAGGTAAATACGGTCAGTCATCTTCTTGCCGGTCAGAATAACCTTGTCGGCGTTGATGATGATTACGTTGTCGCCGCACTCTACGTTGGGAGAGTAGCTGGGCTTGTACTTGCCGCGGAGAATCTTGGCCACTTTGGCGCAAAGACGACCGAGGACCTGATCCTTTGCATCGATGAGCACCCAGTTGTGTTCTACCTCCTGGGCGTTGGGGAATTCGGTGCGATAGCTAATGGTATCCACTGTCTATTTTCTTGATTAATAGTTAACTTTACGGGGCATGGAGTCTGCGCGACGCTCGGCCAAAAGTGCCGACACAGTGCATGCCCAACAGGGGTTGGACATAATCGGTGCCGCAAAGGTACAACTTTTTTCCGGATTGGCCAAAAGTTTTTGTCCCGCCACGTTAAAAATTCCTTAATAAGCTGAGAATTAAGACCGCGCCCTTGGTTTTTCCAACGGATATTGACTAACTTTGCGGACCTCAAAGAAACAAAACCTTTACCTTAATTATATGGCAGAAATCAAGTGCGTGGGTATCCTCACATCCGGAGGCGACGCTCCGGGCATGAACGCCGCTATTCGCGCCGTGACTCGCTCCGCAATCTTCAACGGCCTCAAAGTCAAAGGCATATATCGCGGCTACAAAGGCCTCATAACCGATGAAATCGTTGATTTCAAGACTCAGAACGTTTCCAACATCATCCAGCAGGGCGGCACAATCCTCAAGACCGCGCGCTGCAAGGAATTCCAGACCCCCGAAGGACGGCAGCTCGCCTACGACGTAATCCGCCGCCATGAAATCGACGCGCTCGTCGTAATCGGCGGCGACGGCTCCCTCACCGGCGCACGAATCTTCGCCAACGAATTCAACTTCCCCATCATCGGCCTCCCCGGAACAATCGACAACGACCTCTACGGCACCGACACCACCATCGGCTACGACACCGCCCTGAACACCATCATGCAGTGCGTCGATAAAATCCGCGACACCGCCACCAGCCACGAACGCCTCTTCTTCATCGAAGTGATGGGCCGCGACGCCGGCTTCCTCGCCCTCAACGGCGCAATCGCCTCCGGAGCCGAGGCAGCCATCATCCCGGAAATCTCCACCGAAGTCGACCAGCTGGCCGAACTCATCCAGAACGGCTTCCGCAAGAGCAAGAACTCCTCCATCGTCCTGGTCGCCGAAAGCCCCGTCACCGGCGGAGCCATGGGCCTGGCCGAACGAGTAAAGAACGAATACCCAGGCTACGACGTACGCGTATCCATCCTGGGCCACCTCCAGCGCGGCGGCTCCCCTACGGCCCACGACCGCATCCTGGCCTCCCGCATGGGCGCGGCCGCAATCGACGCCCTGATGGAAGACCAGCGCAACGTGATGATCGGCATCAAGAACGACGAAATCGTCTACGTGCCCTTCTCCAAGGCCATCAAGAACGACAAGCCCATCAACCGCGAGCTCCTCAACACCCTGCGGCGCCTCTCCATCTAAAAAATTTTGCCGGCAAGCTATTGCGGAGCCAAAAATAATTTGTAACTTTGCAGTCGCTTAGCCAATCGGGGTGTAGCACAGTTGGCAGCGCGCCACGTTCGGGACGTGGAGGTCGGAAGTTCGAGTCTTCTCACCCCGACATCAAGACAAAGTTAATCGCCTGCAAGCCATCAGCTTGCGGGCGATTTTCATTTCCAAGTGCCCCAAGCCGCGACATTGCCGTCCGACAAAAAAATGCGCAGTCGAATTTTTTGCGCATTTTTTATGCGAAAATTTGGCGAGACAGGGGATATTGTTTACCTTTGCGATGCAAAACAGCTTTTCAAGCTGTTATGAGGGTACACCCCCAAGGCAATTCGGCCTTATGGCTGAAAGGGGTGGGACGGCTCCCCTCATCAAAGTGTTAATCTTTTTCTGCGTCCCGTCTTGCAGAACCGTTTTCTAACTTGTCGGTGTGCATGGAGTGCCCCCTCCGTGCCGGACATGAAGAATATGGTTTTGCCGTTCATCGTGTCAGCCTGTTGTCATGTCGCCGACTCCTAAACACCAAATACCATGGGAGCATCATCCGGAAAAGAGTCAATCCAGCGAGAAATCGATTCAGAACTCCAGCACATCGAATCCATCAAAAGAGAAATCGAAAGCTACAAAACTCAGCTTGCCCGCGAGAAAGGCCGTAAGGACGTAAACCTCAACAGCATAAAAAACATCATCGAAAGCAAAAAGGCATCGCTCAAGCGAGCCCAGGATAATCTGAAAAGGTTGCGGGAACGGAAGAAGAATGCCTGACC
>USGZ01000206.1 GCA_900554265.1 uncultured Porphyromonadaceae bacterium | reverse complement strand
CGCGACCTGCGCGAGAAAATGTACCGCCTCTATACCGGCCGCAACACTCAGGGCGAGTACTCGAACGTCGATATCGTCAAGCGCATCAGCGAGCTGCGCCTCGAACTTGCCCGTCTGCTCGGCAGCAATAATTACGCTCAGCACTCCCTGCAACAGACCATGGCCCGCAACCCGGAGGCAGTCTACGACCTGCTGGAGCGCCTGCGCGCCGCCTATCGCCCGGCCCTCGACGCCGAGCTGGCCGAGCTGACCGCCTTCGCCAGCGAGATGGAAGGCCAGCCTGTAGAGATTATGCCCTGGGACTACAGCTATTATTCCAACAAGCTCAAGGCCGCCAAGTACAGCTTCGACGAGGAGGCCCTGCGCCCCTACTTCGAGCTGGACAATGTGATCGACGGCGTCTTCGGCCTGGCCACGAAGCTCTACGGTCTTCAGTTCAAATACAATCCCGAAATCGAGGTCTACCATCCCGACGTCAAGGCCTACGAGGTCAGCGACGCCGACGGCAAGTTCATCGGCATTATCTACGCCGACTTCTTCCCCCGCGCCAGCAAGCGCCCAGGGGCCTGGATGACGGTCTTCAAGGAGCAGTACGTTACCCCCGACGGCACCGACTCGCGCCCCCAGGTGAGCATCGTGATGAACTTTACCAAGCCCACCGGCGACACGCCCTCGCTGCTGACGCCCTATGAGGTCGAAACTTTCCTCCACGAGTTCGGCCACGCCCTCCACGGCCTGTTCGCCGACGCGCACTATTCCTCGCTGAGCGGTACCAACGTTTACCGCGACTTCGTGGAGCTGCCCTCGCAGTTCAATGAGAACTTCCTGACCGAGAAGGAATTTCTCGACAGCTTCGCCCGCCATTACCAGACCGGCGAGACAATTCCCCAGGAACTTATCGACCGCCTCGTCGCCTCCTCGCGCTACGGCGCAGCCTACAGCTGCATGCGCCAGCTCGGCTTCGGCTACCTCGATATGGCCTGGCATACCATCGAGGCTCCCGTCGGGGATGCCGTCGGGTTCGAGCGTCAGGCGATGGCTCCGGTGCAGATTTTCGAGCCTGTCGACGGTTCGGTGACTTCCGTGCAGTTCAGCCACATCTTCTCTGGAGGCTATGCCGCCGGCTACTACAGCTACAAGTGGGCCGAAGTGCTCGACGCCGACGCCTTCGCCTATCTTAAATCGCACGGACTCTTCGACCGCGATACCGCCGACAGCTTCCGCCGCAATATCCTGATGCGCGGAGGCACGGAGGATCCCGGCGAACTCTACCGCCGCTTCCGCGGCCAGGACCCGAGCATCGAGGCCCTGCTTATCCGCGACGGCATCATGGAAGAGCCCGAGACCACGGTAGCCCGCCCCGCTCGCGACTGACATGCCCGGCCGCACCGACACCACGCCAGTATTCAGCGTTCCCGCGCGTTTCTACGTGCGGGCGCTGGTACGCCGCTTCCTGAAGCGGTGGCTGTGGTGCGCCGTAGGCATTGCCGTCCTGCTTGCCTGCCTGGCTGTACGCGATGTCCGCTTCGCGTATCTGCTGCTGATGCTGGTATTTGTCGTGTATCCTATGGCGATGAGCCTTGTCTGGCTGAGCATCACAGGGCGCCGCGCCTTCACCCTGCTCAGCCGCCCGCAACGCTGGACTTTCTCCGACGAGGCTTCCGCGGTTCTGACGGTGGAGTTCTTCGCCTTCGGCGCCGATACCGACGAGCCCGGGACTCCGGTCGAGTCCCTTGCTCTGGCCGAGTCCGACATAAGAGGTATCGAACGCGGGCGCCAGCATACTTTAATCCGTGTCAGTCCGAACTTTAAGCCTCTGCAGAGCGTATTAATTCTGATTGTTCCATCCGGGTTCATGCCCTCTGCCGGCGATGTTCCTGAAAACTACGATTCTTTCTCCTGAGCATGAACGAAAAGGATATTCAAGTCAAAAACTTTCTGAAAACCGTCGAAGCACTTCGCGGCCGTATCGGCCGCCGCGAGCTGTACGCGGCCTTCGACGGCATGCGCGGGATTGCCCGGCAGTACGGCCTCGCTTCCTTCGACGGACGTATAGGCGCTCTGGAGCAGAATTATTTCTATCTCCAGCTTATGCTGGCCACCGACAGTCCCTTCCCCGACGCTGAAGCGGACATAGACAGCATACGCGACAAAGCTGCCGGTCTGCTTGCCGACATGACACGCGAATACATGACCGAGCATGGGACCGACCTGTACTATACCCAGCTGCGTTTCCAGAAAATGCGCCCGGAGGAAACTCTCGAGACACTTCTGGCCGACTACTACGACGAGCAGAAACGCCTGGCAACCGATCCGGACGCGCTCACGGACAGCGGCGCCCGGCAGCGCATCGAGCGTATAGCCGGCGATATATTCATGCGGCTGTTTACCTTCGCCGGATTCACGGCCGAGGATGCCGACACCTGGTCCGAGATACTTACCGACACCAGTATTCCGGCCTACGACCGCGAGATATGGCTCTGCGCGCTCGGAATCGCTCCGGGTGTGGGCGAAGCCGTTCTGCCGGTTTACGTCAGACTCTGCAAAGGCCAGGAAGTAAGGCTCAAAGCGGTGGCTTTCACCTGGATAGTAAACCGCCTGCTGGCGAATCCGCAGGACAAGGCCTTCGGCGACGCGCTCAATGAAATCGCCGACAGGAATCCGTCGGATCTGCTTGTCTTCACCGAGGAATACGCCCGTGTGATTTTCAGCCGCAAGGACTTCCGTATGCCCGGCTTCGGCAGTTTAATCGGAGGCATCGGACATATGGATCCGTCGAAATTCGGTTCGGCCTCACAGGCTGATATCGAGAATCTTATGTCGAAACTCCCCGACGGCGCCATTGAGAAAGCCAAGGCTTTCCAGGAGGCCCAGCTCGCCGGTGAGGATGTTTTCGCCGATATCCTCGGACGCCAGCGCTCGCATCCCTTTTTCTCAAAGATGCCCGCCTGGTTCATGCCTTTCCATCTCGAGCGCAGCGAGCTTGCCCCGGTGGTCGACGGCGAGGGCGTAGGCATGGCGACTATCATGGAGCGGATGCCGATGATGAACGACGGCGACAAGTACACCCTGATGCTCGGCATGGCCGCAGTCCCGGAGAATCTCCGGAGTTCCGTACTCGCCAATTCCTACGGCGCCATCATGCAGATGATGCAGGACGAGGACGGCCGCAGCCTGATGGACGGTGCCACGCCGGCTTCCGACTTCTGCAGCGCCGTCAACAATTTCCTCAAGACGCTCAGCCGCTTTATGGCCAACGGCACCTTGAGCGCAGGGCTGACATTGCCCGACCGTTCGCAGGCCGGGCGTCTGGAAGAACTCAGAACATGGAATCTCCTGCTTCCCCGGCTTTCCGACGAAGGCGTATCGAAGTTCCTCGTCGCAATCCAGGAACGCGGTATGAACGGACTGGTTCTCCGCCTGTCGCAAATGGTCGCGCCGGAAACGGTCGACGACCGGCTTCCCCTCGCTCTCGGACGCGCATATGCCGCGGAAGGCTATTATGCCGCGGCCGCAGATCTTTTCGAATCGCTCCTCAACGACGGCCGCTTTGTCGATGAGGTGCTGGCCGAACTCTATGTGATTATCGGAAAGCTTACTCCGGAGAATCTCGATTCGCTTACATACAGGATTCTCGATATGCTCCGCCAGGTCGAGAAGGACTATTCTTCCGACAGGACATTTCTGCTGAATCTCGCAAGGCTCTACAATCTTACAGGCGATTACCACGAAGCGCTGGCGACCTACTACAACCTGGACTATATACTGAAGGAGCCGGATCTGCAGGTGAAATACGGTATAGGCCTCAATCTGCTGCTCTGCAACGAGCCGCGGCTGGTGCCTGACACTTTCAGCGGAATCGACATTCCCTACGAAAAGAAACCGGATTCCGGAAGCATCCCGGTTCAGGCCGTCTTCGTACTCGCAATCGGTCACTGGTGCGCGGGGAAGCGGCGCGAGGGCGCCCGACTG
>USGZ01000205.1 GCA_900554265.1 uncultured Porphyromonadaceae bacterium | reverse complement strand
AGTACCGCATCCCCTTCTCGATGCACGTCGCCGGCTACAAGTACAACGAAATCGCCCAGCAGATGAATCTCCCGCTCGGAACAATCAAGAGCCGCATCTTCTTCGCACGCAAGAAGCTCCAGGAGCGATTCGCCGAATCACGATTCTGACTCAGGACTCCAAAGCACTAAGCCATAATATAAGATACTTACTCTACATCTCTACATAAAGCACAGATACTTCCCTCTAAGCCAAAAAGATTCAAGGTTCGCACCAAACCGCAAAGCGGCACTCTGGAATTCCAGGGTGCCGCTTTGCTATGGTTATGGGAGAAGATGCGTCAGTCGATTGCTTCGTCGGCAGGATAACCGCCCATTTCGCGCAGAGCGTTCTTGAGCATGGTGTACTGCTGGAAGAGATGGTTTACAGGCACTTCGTCCTTGGTGTAGTCGTGCATAGGGCTCTTGAGGAAGAAGCTCAGGAAGCGCTGGATGCCGTGGCGGCCGGCGCGTGCTGCCAGGTCGCTCAGCAGAACGAGGTCGAGGCACAGAGGAGCGGCGAGGATGGAGTCGCGGCAGAGGAAGTTGATCTTGATCTGCATGGGATAGCCCATCCAGCCGAAGATGTCGATGTTGTCCCAACCTTCCTTGTTGTCGTTACGCGGGGGATAGTAGTTGATACGTACCTTGTGGTAGTACTGGGTATCGGTGTCGTTGCCGTGGCCGTAGAGGTCGGGCTGGTTTTCGGGAACCAGGATGCTCTCCAGGGTAGAGAGTTTGGAAACCTCCTTGGTGCGGAAGTTTGCGGGTTCGTCGAGAACGAGACCGTCGCGGTTGCCGAGGATGTTGGTGCTGAACCAGCCGGCGAGACCGAGGCAGCGGGTGCCGATGATGGGAGCGAAACCGGACTTAACGAGGGTCTGGCCGGTCTTGAAGTCCTTGCCGGCGATAGGCATGCCGGTCTTTTCGGCGAGTTCCCACATTGCGGGGATGTCGACGGTGGTGTTGGGAGCGCCCATGATGAAGGGAGCGCCCTCGGAAAGAGCGGCGTAGGCGTAGCACATCGAGGGTGCGATGTGTTCCTTGTCGTCTTCCTTCATTGCCTTTTCGAGCTGTGCCAGAGTATAGTGTACGTTCTCGTCGACGGGGACGTAAACTTCGGTGGAGGCGGCCCAGAGCACTACGATGCGGTCGGCGCCGGATTCCTTCTTGAAATTGCGGATGTCTTCGCGGAGCTGCTCTACGAGTTCCCAGCGGGTACCGGTCTTGATGTTCTCGCCGGTGAGGCGCTTGGCGTAGTTGTGGTCGAAGGCGGCCTTCATGGGCTTGATGGCCTCGAGTTCTTCCTTAACGGGGTTGATGTCCTTTTCCTTGAGCACCTCGGCGTTGATGGCGGCTTCGTAAGCGTTGGCGGGGTAAACATCCCAGGTTGCGAATACGATGTCGTTGAGGTCTGCCAGGGGAACGATATCTTTATAGTGGAGGTATTTCTTCTGATCACCTTCGCCTACACGGATTTTGTCGTACTGAGTCATCGAGCCGATAGGCTTCGCGAGGCCCTTGCGGGTCATCAGCACACCGGTCATGAATGTGGTGGCAACGGCGCCGCAACCGACAACCATTACACCAAGCTTACCGTTGGCGGGCTTTACTGTACTCTTTGTCATTTGGTACTGAAATTAAGTGGTTTATTTAAGATTTATTATTATCAATAAAGAACGGAGAAAGAGCTTCTGCAACGGAATCACATGAAGCCCCTTCATATTCCGGCGTCAAAAGTAATCAATGTTTTGTAATTGCAAAAATATTTTCAATATAAAGTAAGTAAACAATTGTTAAGCGAGCCTAAATTGAGCGGAATTATATCTACGTCTGTTAATTTTTGCCGCTTTTGTGTCTCGCCGAGTTAAAATACCTAAATCAGCCGAAGCGCATGCCGGAGCCGTTTCACTCGTGTTTTCCCGTAAGGATATTGCGGATGGAATTGAGTTTCTGCAGCGCCTCCAGGGGGGTGAGGTTGTTGATATCCGCCCCGAGGATTTCGTCGCGCACCTGGCAGAGCACAGGGTCGTCCAGCTGGAAGAACGAAAGCTGCATGCCGGACTCGACTTTCGGAGCCAGGTCGGCGGCGGACACCTTGCCGGAGCCGTTCTCGAGGGCCTTGCTCTCCAGTTCGACGAGAATCTTGCCGGCGCGCTTCACGATAGCGTCCGGCATTCCGGCGAGTTTGGCCACATGGATGCCGAAGCTATGCTCGCTGCCGCCGCGCTCGAGCTTGCGCAGAAAAACGACCTTGCCGTCGATTTCGCGGACTGCGACATTGAAATTGACGATACGCCTGTAGGTGCTCTCCATCTCGTTGAGCTCGTGGTAGTGGGTGGCGAAGAGGGTCTTGGGGCGGGCGTCGCCGTATTCGTGTATGTATTCCACGATAGCCCAGGCTATGGAGATGCCGTCGTAGGTCGAGGTGCCGCGGCCGAGCTCGTCGAAAAGTATCAGTGAGCGGCGGCTCATGTTGTTCAGAATCGAAGCGGCCTCGTTCATCTCTACCATGAAGGTCGACTCGCCCAGGGAGATATTGTCGCTGGCGCCTACGCGGGTGAAAATCTTGTCGACCACGCCGATATGCGCGCTCTGCGCCGCCACGAAGCAGCCGATCTGGGCCATGATTACGTTGAGGGCCACCTGGCGGAGCAGCGCCGACTTACCGGACATGTTCGGGCCGGTAATCATCATAATCTGCGTGTCCTCGTTCGAGAGAGCCACGGAGTTGGAGATATAGGGCTCGCCGGCAGGCAGCTGGCGCTCGATTACGGGATGGCGCGACTCGGTAAGCGACAGCTCGAGCGAGTCGTCGACTACCGGGCGGTTGTACTTGTTCTCCAGCGCAACTCGCGTGAACGACGAGAGCACATCCAGCACGGCGACGATATGCGAGTTGAGCTGGAGACTGTCGGTATAGGAGGCTATGGCTCCGACGAGCTCCGAGAACAGGCGCGACTCGATTTCCTTTATTTTCTCCTCGGCGCCGGTAATCTGCTCCTCGTAGTCCTTGAGCTCGGGGGTGATGTAGCGCTCGGCGTTGACCAGAGTCTGCTTGCGGATCCAGTCGGCGGGAACCTTGGTCCTGTGGGTATTGGTGACCTCGATGTAGTAGCCGAAGATATTGTTGTAGCCGATTTTGAGCGACGAGATGCCCGTGGCCTCGATTTCGCGGGCCTGCATGGCGGCCAGGTAGTCCTTGCCGCGGAAGGCGATGTCGCGCAGGCGGTCGAGCTCTTCGTCGACGCCCGTATTGAACACGTCGCCGCGACCGAGGACGGAGGCGTCGTCGCGCAGTTCGCGGGAGATGCGGTCCATCAGCAGACGGCAGGGATTGAGCTGCTCGCCCATTGCCTGCAGGCGGTCCATGCCGGTCTCCGAGCACAGGCGCTTGAGCTCCACTACGCCGCGCAGGGCGTTGCGAATCTGGATGACTTCGCGGGGCAGGATGCGCTCGGTGGCCACCTTCGACACCAGACGCGACAGGTCGCCGACGGCCTTGATCTGCTCTACGATGTCCTCGCGGCAGTCCGGACAGCGGAAAAGATGTTCTACGATGTCCAGGCGGTCGTTGATGGCCTTTGGGTCCTTGAGGGGAAAAGCCAGCCACTGGCGCAGCAGGCGGCTGCCCATGGGACTGACGGTGCGGTCGATAACGCCGAGCAGGCTCTTGCCCTCGGGCTGCAGCGGCTCCAGGAGTTCCAGGTTGCGGATGGTAAAGCTGTCCAGGCGCACGTACTTGTCCTGCTCGATGCGGGAGATGGAGCGGATATGCCCTATACGGGTATGGTTGGTAAGGTCAAGATAATGCAGGATGGCCCCGGCGGCGACCACGGCGGCGTGCATGCGCCCTATGCCGAAGCCCTTGAGCGACGAGGTGCCGAACTGCTTGCGCAGGCGCTCCTCGGCGGCGTCGGTGGTGAAGAGCCAGTCCTCGAGCTCGAACATCAGG
>USGZ01000204.1 GCA_900554265.1 uncultured Porphyromonadaceae bacterium | reverse complement strand
GGGCGCTCCAGGCCGGAGGTTCCGGCGGATTCTCATCTTCGACAACCTCTACGGTCACTTCCTCGACCGTGCCGTCGAAAAGCGGCTTGAGCTCGTCGAGCGTGCCTGCGGGATACCATTTGGGAAGGCCGGCGTACCAGACTTTGGTTTCCGGCGTTACGGGCATGCGCGAAAGCTCCTCCAGGGTATAGGGGCCTTTCTGGGTGCCGTCGATAAAAATCCAGATTTTCATTTATGCTGTCTGTACTTGGATGTAGCTTAGAAGTGTTTTACCTCGTGGCCGGCGATGGAGCTCAGAAGGGTGTTGGCCAGGCGGCTGGCACCCAGACGGAACCATTCGTTGGTAAGCCAGGCCTCGCCGAGGATTTCTTTGGCCAGGGTGTAGTACTTTACGGCATCCTCGGTGGTCGATACGCCGCCGGCGGCCTTGAAACCTACCATGATGCCTGTCTTCTCGTAGTATTCCTTGATTGCCTGCATCATCACGTAGGCAGCCTCGAGGCTTGCTCCGGGATATTCCTTGCCTGTGGAGGTTTTGAGGAAGTCGGCTCCGCTGTAGAGCGACAGGATGGAGGCGGTCTTGATGTTCTTTGCCGTGCGCAGGGCGCCGGTCTCGAGGATGACCTTCAGGCGGCCGCCGCGGGTTGCTTCCTTCTGTTCCTCGATTTCGTCGCAGAGACTCTCGTAGTCCTTGTCGAAGAAATAACCGAGGTTGAGGACGATGTCGATTTCATCGGCGCCGTTGGCAACGGCCAGCGAGGTCTCGGCAATCTTCACTTCCTCGAAAGTCTGGCTCGAGGGGAAACCGCCGCTGACGCAGGCGATTTTCACGCCTGTAACCTCCAGCACCGTACGCACTACGGCCGCGAAATTCGGGTAGACGCAGATGGCGGCAACGTTAGGCAGGCTGGGGAAGCTTTCCTCGAAACTGTTGACCCTTTCCGTGAAGCGGGCAACGGACTCGGGCGAGTCGGTACTCTTGAGGGTCGTCAGGTCGATGGTGTTGAAAAGGAACGTGTAGACTTCCTTGTTGTCGTTCTCCTTGTAGTGTTTGTCGAGAATATCTTTGACGGCGGCGGCGACTTTCCCGTCGTTTTCCTCTACGGCGCTGCTCTGGAGTGCCTGGGTGTATTTGTCCGGCTGCGCTTCCGGTGCTTTCTTTTCTTCGCTCATTGTATCTGTCTGTTAGTTATGATTATCGGTGAGTTTCGGATTGTCGAGATGTCTTGTACAATCACGAACGTTTTTTTTGCCAAGATTGTTGCGGAACGCCTCCGTGAGGTCGATTCCGTGCTGGTTGGCAATCGCCGCGAGCACCCACAGCACGTCGGCGAGTTCGTCGGCCAGGTCGAGCTTCCGGTCTCCGCGATTGCTCTGCTCGCCGTCGGTGCGCGCGATGACGCGCGCAACCTCGCCGACCTCCTCGGTCAGCACGGCCATGTTCGTGAGAGGGTCGAAGTAACGCACGCCGACGGTCCTTATCCATTTGTCGACGGCCTCCTGCACCTCCTGTATGGTAATCTGCGACTCCATACCGCAAAAATAGCAATAATTTTCCAAACCGCCGCAAAACCCGCGCAAAAGAAAACCGAGAGCCTGCGACGCCTGTAAGGAACCATCGCGGCACAGGTTCGGAATTATCGGCCGAAGCGTATGATTCAAAGAACGGAGCATCAATATGAAGCATCGGTGTTGCCCGCCTCCGTAGCGGCATGAAATGAGTCGTTTGCCGCCGAACGGCCTTCCGGGGGCGAATTTTCGCGGTTTTTTAGGCGTTTTTTTGATTTCACGCCAAAATTTTCTTATCTTTGTGCGCTTTTTGTATGCCGTCGGCAGCTTGGAGCGCATAATCTGTGATAATCAATAAACCAAAAATATAAAATGGCAACCTTAGAGAAAATCAGAAACAAGTCGGTGCTGCTGTTCGTAATCATTATTGTAGCGCTGCTTGCCTTCATTCTTGGTGACTTCCTGACCTCGGGCCAGACATACTTCGGCTCCCGCGACACCGTGGCCAAGGTCGGCGACGTTACCGTCAAGTACAATGAATATCAGAACCAGATTTCGCAGCTTTCCGAGGACGGCCGCAGCCAGGGCGCCACTTCCGACCAGATCAGCGCCCAGGCTCTCGGTCAGGTAGTGACCAATAAGCTTGTGGAACGCGAATACGATCTCCTCGGCATCACCGTTACGGACTCCGAACTGCAGAGCCTCATGTACGGCGACAATCAGATGCCCGACGCCGCCCAGTTCATCGCCAACGCCAGCCGCGCCCTCGGCCTCGAGACTCCCGACGCGCACTCCGTTGTCGAGGCGATGAACGACCCGGCCCGCTACGGCATCAGCCAGGACATCGCAAACCAGATTTCCGCAGGCCTAACATCCATCGAGTCCTCCATCGAGTCCGGACTCAAGGAGCAGAAGTTCGGCCAGCTCATGCAGGGCCTCTACACCTACAATAAGCTCGACGCCAAGGCTCTCTACGATGACATCGCCTCCACCCGCCGCGTTGCATACGCCGTAATGGAGACCACCGCCGTGCCCAACGACTCCATCGAGTTCTCCGACGCCGACGTCCAGGCCCTCTGGAATCAGCGCCGCAACGAATACAAGCTCGACGAGCCCCTCTACGCCGTCGACTACATCTACGTGCCCATCGCTCCGAGCCAGGCTGACCGCGCCAACGGCGCCAACACCGTCGAGAACGCCGTAGTCGCCCTCAACGGCACTCCCGGCCTGGACGCCATCGCCGCCAACGGCAGCTTCGTGATCAACAACGGCAACTCCGCGCTGAGCCATATTTCGGACCGCTCCCTCAAGGCATTCCTGGACACCGCCTCCGTAGGTCAGGCCGCCACCATCTCCCACGCCGGCGACAACTACACCGTCGCCAAGCTCCTCGGCTCCACAACCGCAATCGACTCCATCAACGTTACCGTAGCCTTCGTAACCCCCGGTCTTGACGCCGACAGCATCGCAGCCCTCATCAACGGAGGCGCCACCGTCGCCAGCCTCGGTCTCCAGGGCTACGACGACCAGTGGACCACCCTGGTAGGCTCTCCCGATGAAATCGCCGGCGCCCTCACCGCCGCTACCGTAGGCAACGCATTCGTCTACACCGACAGCGTCAACGGCCAGGCCGTAAGCCAGGTGTTCAAGGTCAACAACCGCAAGGCTCCCGTCAAGATCTACGACTACGCCGTGGCATCCTACACCGTCGATCCCTCGCAGGCTACCCTCGACGAACTCAGCGGCAACCTCCGCACCTTCGTAAGCAACAACAGCAATGCCGCCGACTTCGCCGCCAATGCCGAGGAAAACGGCTACCGCACTCTTCCCGCCGAAGTAGGCGCCTCCAGCGTACAGCTCGGCAACGCCTCCGACTCCCGCCGCTTCATCAAATGGATCAGCGAGGCGTCCAAGGGCAAGGTCAGCCCCGTGTTCCAGGATGAGAAGCAGACATATCTGCTGGCTATCGCCGTCAAGGACACCTACGAGGATTACCTCCCCTTCAACGCCCAGAGCATCTACAACAACCTGCGTTCCGACGCCATGGACGCAAAGAAGGCCGCAACCCTCTTCGAGCGCTACAACGGCCGCGGTACCGACCTGGCTTCCTATAGCGCAGCCATGGGCCGCCAGACCGACACCACCTCCTTCAACATCAACTCCCGCCTCCCGCAGTACAGCCTGATGCGCGAGAACGAGATTCTCGGCGAGATGGCAGCTCAGCCCGTCGGCAACTTCGCCGGCCTCATCCAGGGCAAGCACGCCGTCGTCGCTTTCGAGGTAATCGACGAGACCACTGCCAACCGTCCCTTCACCGAGGAAGAATACGGTCAGCGCTTCCTGCGCTCCTATAGCCCCATGCGCGTCCCGACCCTCTTCCTGATGGGCAGCGACAAGCTGGACAACCGCAGCCTCAACTTCATCGCAAACCCCGCGGAATAAGCATTTCCGCTCCAACCCATACC
>USGZ01000203.1 GCA_900554265.1 uncultured Porphyromonadaceae bacterium | reverse complement strand
CTCCTTCCTCCACCCGAAGAAAAAGAAGAACCGCGCCGCCGCCGAATCCGCACCCGATACCCCGACACCCCAGCCCGAAGCCGCCACCGATTCTGTCCGTAACGAATAGACTCGGAAGCCCTAAGCAGCTGAACAATGCAATCATAGCAATTTAGAGCACGTCAAACTTCGCCATACGATTGCTCAATAGATTTTTTCACCTCAACGCACTGAAAATTTGGCAAATCGCAGTAGAAACGCCATCTTTGTATTCCAAAAAGTTGGCCAAATGGCCGCTTTTTTGGAATAGAATATGATAATCAAACGCGAAAACTATCTAAATCAGCTCATTACCAGCCGACACAATGGGCTTATCAAGATTATTACCGGATTAAGAAGGTCCGGCAAATCTTTCCTGCTGTTCCATTTATTCTATGATTATCTCAGAGAACAGGGAATTCCCGAGAGCCATATAATCAAAGTCGATTTGGAAGACCGGCGAAATGCCAGGCTTCGGAATCCTGACGCCCTGCTCGCCCACATAGATTCAAAAATGACCGACGGGGAGATGTACTATATCCTTCTTGACGAGATTCAACATGTAGCCGAGTTCGAGGATGTTCTTAACAGTTACCTGAAGATAGAGAATGCCGATGTTTACGTAACCGGAAGCAACTCCCGCTTTCTCTCCAAGGACATTATAACTGAATTCAGGGGAAGGGGTGACCAGATTCATGTATATCCGCTCTCCTTTTCCGAGTTTATGTCTGTCGACAGCAGGCATCCGTTAGAAGCCTGGCGTGATTACTATACTTACGGAGGACTTCCTCACGTATTGACCTTGGAAACGCCTCAGAAAAAAGTCGACTACATCAAGCACGTGTATTCAACGGTCTATATAAAGGATATAGTCGACAGATATAAGCTGAGAGGCGAACCGGAATTAAGAGAACTGACTCAAATAATAGCGTCCTCAATCGGTTCTCCGACAAATCCCAATAAACTGGCGAATACTTTCAATAGTCTGAAGAAGCTGTCAATTTCCAATAAGACTATCGACAACTACCTGACCTTCCTGTGCGAGTCTTTTTTGACCGAGAAGGCCATTCGCTATGACATAAAAGGCAAGAAATACATAGATACCCTATCCAAGTACTACTTCACCGATATCGGTGTACGCAACGCGATTCTCGATTTCAGACAACAGGAAGAAAACCACATCATGGAAAACATAATTTTCAACGAACTGAAAATTAGAGGTTTTCAAGTTGATGTAGGAGTAGTTGAAATGCGTTCGACAGATGAGGAAGGCAAGAGAATACGCAAGCAGTACGAAGTCGATTTCGTAGTGAACCAGGGCAGTCAGCGCTATTATATCCAGTCGGCTTTCATAATGCCTACAGAAGCCAAAGAGAGACAGGAATCTGCATTATTGCTTAATATCAACGATTCTTTCAAGAAAATCATCATAGTCAAGGACTACATAGAGCCCAAAAGGAACCAGGAGGGTATCGTAACCGTCGGATTGATTGATTTTCTGCTCAAACCCGAAATATTGCAGTCGCTTTAAGTGGCGTTTTTCGCGGCAAAAAACGGCGATGGAAATAAATTTGCATATTACGGGGATTTTGCTTATCTTTGCGCCTGATTTTTAGCCCATTCTATGGATTGGCCGTAGCATGGACTTGAACTATAACGAATTAGGATATGATATCTATCACATTTCCAGATAAAAGCGTAAAGGAATTTGAAGCCGGCATCACGCCCCTTCAGATAGCCGAGAGCATATCTCCGCGTCTTGCCCGCGAAGTCCTCGCCGCCACTGTCGACGGCCAGGCATGGGACCTGAGCCGTCCCATCGACAAGGATGCCGAAATCCGCCTGTTCAAATGGGAGGACGAGGAAGGCAAGCACGCTTTCTGGCACAGCTCCGCGCACCTTCTGGCAGAAGCTCTGCAGCAGCTCTATCCCGGCGTCAAGTTCGGCATCGGTCCGGCCATCGAGAACGGCTTCTACTACGACATCGACCCGGGCGACCATACCCTCACCGCCGCCGACTTCGGCAAGATCGAGGCCAAGATGCTCGAACTGGCCAAACAGAATCAGGAAATAGTACGCAAGGAAATCTCCAAGGCCGACGCCCTGAAGATGTTCGGCGACCGCAACGAAACATACAAATGCGAGCTCATCGGCGAACTCGAGGACGGCACCATCACCACCTACACCCAGGGAGACTTCACCGACCTCTGCCGCGGCCCGCACATCCCCAATACGGCGCCTATCAAGGCCGCCAAGATTCTCTCCCTCGCCGGCGCTTACTGGCGCGGCGACGAGAAGCGCAACCAGCTGGTGCGCGTCTACGGCATCACCTTCCCCAAGAAGAGCATGCTCGACGAGTACCTGGCCCTGCTCGAAGAAGCCAAGAAACGCGACCACCGCAAGCTCGGCAAGGAGATGGAACTCTTCACCTTCTCGTCGAAAGTCGGCGCCGGCCTGCCCCTGTGGCTTCCCAAGGGCGCTGCCCTGCGCGACCGCCTCGAGCAGTTCCTGCGCAAGATTCAGAAGAAGTACGGCTACGTGCAGGTAATCACCCCGCACATCGGCAACAAGCAGCTCTACGTCACTTCCGGCCACTACGCCAAGTACGGCAAGGACTCCTTCCAGCCCATCCATACACCCGAGGAGGGCGAGGAGTACATGCTCAAGCCGATGAACTGCCCCCACCACTGCGAAATCTTCCGCGCCATCCCGCGCAGCTACCGCGACCTGCCCCTGCGCATCGCCGAATTCGGCACCGTCTACCGCTACGAGCAGAGCGGCGAGCTCCACGGCCTGACCCGCGTACGCGGCTTTACGCAGGACGACGCCCACATCTTCTGCGCTCCCGAGCAGATCAAGGACGAGTTCCTCAAGGTGATGGACATCATCCTCTACATCTTCAAGTGCCTTAACTTCGACAAGTACGAGGCCCAGATCAGCCTCCGCGACCCGCAGCACAAGGAGAAGTACATCGGCAGCGACGAGAACTGGCACCTGGCCGAGCAGGCAATCATCGAAGCCTGCGCCGAAAAGGGCATCAACGCACGCACCGAACTGGGCGAAGCCGCATTCTACGGACCTAAGCTCGACTTCATGGTCAAGGACGCCATCGGCCGCCGCTGGCAGCTCGGCACAATCCAGGTGGACTACAACCTGCCCGAACGCTTCGAACTCGAGTTCACCGGCGCCGACAACGCCAAGCACCGTCCCGTGATGATCCACCGCGCGCCCTTCGGCTCGCTGGAACGCTTCGTGGCCGTGCTCCTCGAACACACCGCCGGACACCTGCCCCTGTGGCTGGCTCCCGAGCAGGTCGCCGTAATCCCCGTAAGCGACAAGTACCTCGACTACGCCCGCAAGGTAGCCGACGAACTCGAGGAAAGCGATATCCGCCTGCGCATCGACGACCGCAACGAGACCCTCGGCCGCAAAATCCGCGACAATCAGCTCAACCGCACACCTTACATGATTATCGTAGGCGAAAAAGAAGCCGCCAACGGTGAAGTTTCCGTAAGAAAAGCGGGCGAAGGTGACTTAGGTTCGATGAAAATTGCTACCTTTGCGGAGCTTTTGACCAACGAGGTCAAAGCCATGACAAATCAATAAACTCACTGAATGGATAAAAAACCCCCTTACAACCCCGGTGGCCCCCGCCCCGGAACACCCTCCGGTCCCCGTCGTCCTCAGCCCTCGCAGGCTCCCCGCCGCGATGCGCATCAGGCCAAGCAGGCACCTAACAACATCAACGAGCACATCCGTGCCGCTCAGGTCCGCCTGGTAGGCGACAATGTCACCCCCGGAATCTATTCCATTCACGAGGCCCGCAAGATAGCGGAAGAACTCGAACTCGACCTGGTGGAAATCAGCGCCCAGGCGGACCCGCCCGTGTGCAAGGTCCTGGACTACCAGAAGTACCTCTACCAGCAAAAGAAGAAGGCCAAGGAAATCAAGGCCAAGAGCACCAAGGTGGT
>USGZ01000202.1 GCA_900554265.1 uncultured Porphyromonadaceae bacterium | reverse complement strand
ACCGCATATCCCGAAATCTTCGCCGACGGTGCGGACATGTACGCTTCGTCGACGGTAATCATGCGCTGCGCGCACTCCATGTTCGCTTTCATCGAAGGCCTGAAGGATCTATATCCCGGCCTTGAGATTCCCCGCGAGTCCGGCGAGCGCGACATGGTCTTCCTGAACTACCACAGCCCCGAGAGCGGCTTCTACTCCAGCCACGAAGGCCCCTACTATCAGGACTACCGCCGCTTCTACGACAAGAACACGCAACCCGGGCGCCTGATGGGCGAGCTCTTCACCGACTCGGCCTACGTCGGCCGCTGGGTAGACCAGAAGGCGCTGATGTGGGACCTCTACTGGCTCGCCGCCGACATGCAGAATATGGAGACGGACATCGACCTGATGGACCTCTTCACCGAGGACGAGCTCTACGGCCTCTGGCAGACGGCCAACTTCGGTTTCTTCGGGCGCAACTCCTCCTATAAGCCCGCCGAAGGGCAATTCACGCGCAATGCGCAGAACCTGCTTAACAACATCATCGACAACGCCGACAGCTACATAGCCGAAAACCGCCACGGCGCCACCCTGCGCTTCGGCCACGACGGTAACATCATCCCCCTCACGGCACTGATGAAGCTCGACGGCTGCCATACCGATATCGAGCGGCCCGAGGACCTCGCCTCCGAATACGCCGACTTCCACGTATCGCCGATGGGCTCGAACCTGCAGATGATATTCTTCCGCAATCCCGCCAAGGCCGGCACGGAGGACGAAATCCTCGTGCGAATATATCTTAACGAGAAGGACGCTCCCCTGCCCGTCGAGCCGGTATCGCTCCCCGGCACCAAGGGCATCTACTACCGCTGGGCCGACCTGCGCCCCTATCTGGCCACCCAAGCCGGCCGCTGACCCTTACCAGAAATAACAATAGCGGCCCGGACTTCACTGTGAGGTCCGGGCCGCTTAATTTTTTACGTTATTCCTTATCAGTTTGTGCGGGCGAGGATGAGGGCGGAGACGGGGGCCACTTCGAGGCGGCCGCCGCGGGTGGTGTCCAGGCCGTCGGCATTGATCTGGCCGTCGCGGGCTATCACCTTCCAGTCGCCGCGGGGAATGCGGGCCGTGTAGGGAGTGTCGGAGCCGTTGAATATCAACTTGATTTCCTTCCACTGGTCGCCGTTGGCGTTGTTCTTTATCGAGTAGGAGACTACGTTGGGAGTGTCGACGTCGTCGAACTCGATGTTGCGGGCGACTTCATCGGCCGTGGTCATGCGGAAGGCGGGATGCTCCTTGCGAAGCCTGATGAGTTCGCGGTAGTAGTCGAACTGGTCGGCGTTGGCGGTCTTGAGGGTCCAGTCGATGGCGTTGACCGAGTCGGGGCTGTTGTAGGTGTTGTGAACGCCCTTCTTGCTGCGGAACACTTCCTCGCCGGCGAACATGAAGGGAGTGCCCTGGCTGGTGAAGACGATGGTCTGTGCCAGTCGGGCGGCGCGCTGGCGCTGGGCCTCGGTGCTGCCGGGCATGGAGGCGGCGAGCTTGTCGGTGAGGTTCATGTCGTCGTGACAGCTCACGTAGTTGATGATCTGCGTCGGGGCGGCGGCGTAGGCGAACTTGGAGTTGTTGCCTTTGGAGTAGTCGACCTGGGGATGGGCGGTGGAGGCGACGATACCGATTTTCACGGTTTCCTCGTTGCCGGGAGCGCCGGTGGCGAAACCGCGGCCGGCAGCCTGACTGTAGTGGCCCTTGACGGCGTCGCGGATATCGTCGGAGAATACGGCGATTCCGGGCATGCGGGCCACGTTCTCCTTCAGCGCTCGCCGGTCGGCTGGCAGGGGCGAGTCGCCGGCGGTCCAGCCTTCGCCGTAGACGAAGATGTCGGGGTTCACTTCCTTGAGTTCCTCGGCCACGCGGTTCATGGTCTCGATATCGTGGATGGCCATCAGGTCGAAGCGGAAACCGTCGATATGGTACTCATCGGCCCAGTATTTCACGGAGTTGACTATGAAGTCGCGCATCATCGGGCGCTCGGAAGCGGTCTCGTTGCCGCAGCCGGAGGCGTCGCTGTAGCTGCCGTCGGGACGGTGGCGGTAGAAGTAGCCGGGCGCGGTGAGGGAGAAGTTGGAATCGTCGTTATTGGCCGTATGGTTGTAGACAACGTCCATAACCACGCCGATTCCGGCGTCGTGGAGGGCCTTGATCATCTCCTTCATCTCGCGGATGCGTGCCTCGGGATTGGCGGGGTCGGTCGAGTAGCTGCCTTCGGGAGTGTTGTAGTTATAGGGATCGTAGCCCCAGTTGTACTTGTTCTGCTGGAGATTGGCCTCGTCGACGGAATTATAGTCGTAGCTCGGAAGGATGTGTACATGCGTCACGCCGAGTTCTTTCAAGTGGTCGATGCCGGTCTTGGCGCCTTCGGGCGTGGTGGAGCCCTCCTCGGTCATGGCCAGGAACTTACCCTTGTGGACGATTCCGCTGGAGGGGTCCATGCTGAAATCGCGGTGATGGACTTCGTAGATCACGGCGTCGGTAATATTCTCGAGCGCCGGACCGCGGTCGCTGTCCCAGCCTTCGGGATTGGTGCGGGCGAAATCGACGATGGCGGCGCGGCGGCCGTTGGTGCCGGCGGCCTTGGCCCAGATGCCGGGAGTCTCGTCGAGGGTACGGCCGCCGACGGTGACGCGGAAGGTATAGAACTTCCCGTAGAGCTTCTCGGGAACTGAGGCACGCCAGGTGCCGTGCTCGCCGCGGGTCATGGCCAGGGTCATCAGCGGGGAGCCGTTGCGGTCGGTATCGTAGACGAGCACTTCCGCCTTCTCGGCTTCGGGGCTCCAGAGGGTGAAATGGGTTCCGCTGTCATCGACGGCGAGTTCGAGGTCCTCGCCTTCGTAGGCGGGCCAGGCGAGGTAGCGGCTGTCGTTGTTCGTTGTCTGGGCAGTCATGGCCGGAGCTGCGGCCGCAAGCGCCAGGGCAAGCCCGAGGGCCGGTCGTAAATTTTTGAACATGTATGATATAAGTTATTTGCCGAGGAGCTGTCCTCGTGAATCACATTAAATAAATTGGCTATGGTTTGTCGCATCGCTGTCAGCGCACAAGCACTCGCGCGGTAGTGCTGCCGGCACGGACGATATAGATACCTGAATTGAGGTCGGTGCGGACACTTTCGCCGGCATCGGCGCGGAATCTCCTTATCACTGTCCCGGTAATGGAGTAGACTTCCACTTCGACGGCCTCGAAGGAGGAATTGCCGACTTCAATACCGCCGGCTACTGCCTTGACGGCGACTTCGGCGTCCTCTGTCCGGTTCTCGACGGACGCCGGAACAGGTGCCGCTGCCGCGGGAATGGCGGCGACGGCTGCGGCGATCAGCAATGCTATGAATCGGAGAGTCTTCATGGTGTCTTATGTTTTGTATTACAAAGATAATCATAAATCCGCCGGAATCCAAATTTTTAACAACTCTTTTGAGTAATCTTGCGTAACTTTGCGTGGAATTAAAGTAAGAGATTGTCTAAGCATATATGAATAAATTTACCGTTTGCCCCAGGGAGGACGCCGAATCCCGGCGCATCTGGGCCGAGATGATGAGCGGCAAGCCCTACGACGCCCTCCACCCCGCGCTGACAGGACTTCTCGCCGCCACCCGCGAGAAAATCTGGGAATTCAACAGTCTTCGTCCATCCGAGAAAACCCGCCAGCGCGAACTGCTGGACGAAATCCTCGGACATCACGGCGAAAACTTCCATGTAAACCAGCCTTTCCGCTGCGACTACGGCATCAACATAAGCGTAGGCGAGAATTTCTTCGCCAACTTCAACCTCACAATCCTCGACGAGGCGCCGGTAGAGATCGGTGACAACGCCTTCATCGGCCCGAACGTGAGCATCTACACGGCCTGCCATCCCCTCGAGGCCGAGGAGCGCGCCAAAGGTACCGAGTGGGCCCTGCCGGTGAAAATCGGCAACGACGTCTGGATCGGCGGCGGCGCGACTATCCTCCCCGGCGTGACCATCGGCGACCGCTGC
>USGZ01000201.1 GCA_900554265.1 uncultured Porphyromonadaceae bacterium | reverse complement strand
CGTGCCAAGGTGAGCCATGAGACCACCCTTGCCGTGAACAATCTTCAGCAGCTCGTCCTCGGTGTATTTACCGGAGAAACAGAGCTTTACAAGCGGACCGGGAGGAAGGCTGCCGGAGCGTTCGGGCGAGAAGGGCCCGCAGCCGTCGAGGGCGTTGGTGGTGTCGATTACCTTGCCCTTGCGGTGGGCGCTGATGGTGATTCCGCCGCCCATGTGGCAGACAATGAGGTTGAGGCTCTCGTAGGTGGTGTCGCACTCGCGGGCGTAGAGACGGGCCACGGCCTTCTGGTTCAGCGCGTGGAAAATACTCTCGCGGGGCAGCTCCGGGCAGCCGCTGATGCGCGCGTAAGGCATCATCTCGTCGACCACCACAGGGTCGGCGATGAATGCGTCGACGCCGATGGACGAGGCTATCTCGCCGGCGATGAGTCCGCCGAGATTCGAGGCATGCTGCATCTTGGCGTGAATCAGGTCGTGGATCAGGTCGGCGTTTACCTTGTAGACGCCGCTCTCGACAGGATCTATGATGCCGCCGCGGCCGATTACCGCGCTGAGGCTGCCGAGCTCTATGCCGCCCTCTTCAAGGGCCTTGAGGACCATGCCCTTGCGCCACTCGAACTGGTCGAGGACCGAGGGGAATTTCTCCAGTTCCTCGGCCGTATGCGAGAGCGAAGTGCTGAATATGCAGTTGTTTTCTTCGTAGACGGCCACCTTGGTGGAGGTGGAGCCGGGATTGATTGCCAGTACTCGATGATTCATGTCTATGTCAGTTGAGGCATGCAAGGGCTATGGAATAGAGTTTGGTCTCGGGAGTGTCGCCGCGGGAGGTCAGCACGCAGGGCGCCTTGGTGCCGACGACCATGGCCGCCAGCTCGGCGCCGCCGAAATGCGAGGCGCTCTTGAAGAACACGTTGCCGCTCTCGATGTTGGGGAACAGAAGGCAGTCGGCCTGTCCGGCGACTTCGGAACCGCGTACTTTCTTCTCCTCGGCCACCTCGGGATAGAGGGCCACGTCCAGCGACAGAGGGCCGTCGACAATCACGTCGCCAAGCTGTCCGCGGGCGCCCATCTTGGCGAGCACGGCGCCCTCGGTCGACGATATCACGCTCGGGAGCACCTGCTCCGAGGGGGCGATGCAGGCGATTTTCGGACGCCCGACGCCGAGGCTCCGGGCCGTTTTGGCCAGGAAGCCGATAATCTGCGTTTTCTGCTTGAAATCGGGCAGCGGAATCACGGCCACGTCGGCCACGGTCAGCAGCCGCGGGTAGCCCGGCAGCTGGATTACGGACACATGGCTCAGAAGCCCCTTGGGAGGCAGCAGGCCGATTTCCTTGTCAAGGATGCCGCGCATGTACTTGTCAGTGCTCACCAGACCCTTCATCAGCACGTCGGCCTTGGCGGCGGACACATCGGCCACGGCGCGGCGCACGCACTGGACATCGGACTTCTCGTCGACGACCGTAAACTTCGAGGTGTCGATGCCCAGTCCGGCGCAAGTCTCGCGAATGATTTTCTCATCGCCGTAGATTATCGGTTCGACGATGCCCTCGGCAGTCGCGCGGGCAACCGCCAGCAGGGTATGGGAATCCTGACCGTAGGCCACGGCGAGGCGGCGCGGCCCGCGGCGGCGCGCTTCTTCCACTAACTGGATAAGACTTTGTATCATGGCAGACTTTGTATTTGGCGCTTCCGGCATCAGGAATGTCCCGGCGGAAGACTGTTGGTTCGGATTGTGTGTTTTGGACAAAAGTACGCAATAATTCTCTCACTTTCGGGAAAGAACCGGCTTAATTATTGTTAACAAGGATATTTCAGCCTGCTTTCCGTCCTTTCGGAACAATTATTCGGGTCGGGTCTGGCCGGCGCCGGTAATGGTGTACTTGTAGGTGCAGAGCTCGCGCAGGGCCATAGGGCCGCGGGCGTGGAGTTTCTGGGTGCTGATGCCGATTTCGGCTCCGAAGCCGAACTGGGCGCCGTCGGTAAAGGCGGTGCTGACGTTGACGTAGACGCAGGCGGCGTCGACGCGGCGCAGGAATGTCTCGCTGGCCTGGCGGTTCTCGGCGATGATGCACTCGCTGTGGTGGCTGCCGAAGCGGGCTATGTAGTCGAGGGCCTGGTCTAGGCCGTCGACGGTGCGCAAGGTCATCTTGTAGTCCAGCCACTCGCGGCCGTAGTCCTCCTCGCGGGCGTGCTCGAGGTAGGGATATGCGCCTTCGAGGGCGCGGTAGGCGTCGTCGTCGGCGTAGATGGTCACGTTGCGCTCGCTCAGGTGGTAGCACAGCGCGGGCAGCGCGTCCAGGCGGCTGCGGTCGATGAGCAGGCAATCCAGGGCGTTGCATACCCCTACGCGGCGCGTCTTGGCATTGAAGATTATGTCGCGGCCGGTGGCGATGTCGCCCGAGGAGTGGAAGTATGTGTGGCATACGCCGGCGCCGGTCTCGATTACGGGCACCAGGGCGTTCTCGCGCACGAAGTCTATCAGCCGTCGGCTGCCGCGGGGAATCACCAGGTCGATTATGCCTCGGGCTCGGAGCATCTCAAGGGTGTCGGCGTGGTCGTTGCCCAGCAGGGTGATGGCCTCGGTCGGGGCGCCGGCGCTCTCCAGGCCCGCGCGCATGGCCGCGAGGGCGGCTTCGTTGGTGGCGGCGGCTTCGTGTCCGCCCTTGAGGATGCAGGCGCTGCCGCCCTTGAAACAGAGGGCGAAGACGTCGAAGGCCACGTTGGGCCGCGCCTCGAAAATGACGCCTATCACACCGAAGGGCACCGTAACGCGCGAGATGGTCATGCCGTTGGGACGGACGGTGCGGTCGAGCACCTTGCCGACGGGCGATGGAAGGGCGGCGACGTCGCGGATGCCGCGGACGATGTCGGCCATGCGGGAGGGGGTGAGCCTGAGGCGGTCGTAGCGCGGGTCGGCGGGGTCCATGCGGGCGCAGTCGGCGGCGTTGGCCTCAAGGATTGCGGGTTCGGCGGCCTCTACGGCGGAGGCCACGGAGAGAAGGGCGCGGTCGATGTCCTCGGCCGTCATTTCGTTTATGAGTAAGGAGCCGCGGCGGGCGGCTTCGAAAAGTTGCTTTGTTTCCATCTTAGACAATCTCTTAATTATCGCGGAAATTGCCGGTCTCGTCTACGTAGAGATAATCGGCATGAATGAGAACTTTCTGCCCCGGCTGTCCGGCCTGGGCGGAGGCGGTATGCACGTCGGCCGTCACGCGGCCCCAGGCGATGGCGGCGCCGTCGGGCGCGACGACCTTGACGATGTCGCCGGCGGCGAAATCGCCCTCCGCTCCGGTGACCCCTACGGGCAGCAGGCTGGCACCCCCGCGGAGCAGGGCCTCGGCGGCTCCGGCGTTGACGTGCAGGCAGCCCTTGGCGAAGCCGTCGCTGTGGGCAATCCACTTCTTGAGGCTCGAGGCGCCCTCGGGAGCGGCGACAAACACGGTGTGCGGCGCGGGCGCCGATTCCGGCAGGCCCATGAGCGAGCGCAGGATGCCCTCGCGCTTGCCGTTGGCGATTACGACCTCCGTGCCCTCGGCGGCCACGCGGCGGGCGATGCGGCACTTGCTGCCCATGCCTCCGCGGCCGAGGCTGCTGCGGCTGGCCGAGATGTAGACCGTCGGGTCCTGGCCCGGCTCGACTCGCTCGATGAGTGTCGATTCGGGGTCGGCGGGGTCGCCGGTATATAGGCCGTCGATATTGCTCAGGATTATCAGGCGCGAGGCGCCGGTCATGGTGGCGATGAGGCCGGAGAGTTCGTCGTTGTCGGTGAACATCAGCTCGGTGACGCTCACGGTGTCGTTCTCGTTGACGATGGGCAGGACGCCGTGGGCGAGCATGGCCTCGATGCAGTGCTGCATGTTCAGGTAATGGGCTCGGGCGGCGAAGTTTTCCTTGGTTGCCAGCACCTGGCCGCAGTGGATTCCGTGCTCGCGGAAGAGCTCGTAGTAGCGGTTGATGAGCTTGGCCTGCCCTACGGCGCTGAAAAGCTGACGCGCTATCTGCGAAGCGAGGGCGAAAAAGACCCGGTGCTGCACGC